>JBGCDF010000436.1:0-4417 GCA_045105095.1 Crocinitomicaceae bacterium
TCCTCACCGTAAAGCTCGTGTAACTCCTGTAAATCTTTGTACTGAGGAGTAAACCCACATTTCGACGCCACATTGACAATAAGTAACTTTTTGCCCTTGTAGGCACTCAGGTCAAGTTGATCACCTTCCAGAGAGCTAATCTGAATGTCATAAATTGACGTTACCGGAGGTTTTACTTCTAAGGTCTGAGCGTTCGATTTGAACGAGAATAAGCTGAAAATACCCATAAGACTGAAGGTTAAGAAGATATTCATTGTTTTGTTTAATGTTTTAATGATAAATTTAAACAAAATATGCTAGACTGCTAGTTTGTTTAGATTATTTTCTTGGAAAGCTGGTTAATTCGTGCGTAGTTGTCCCACGCCCGATTCGAATGAGATGATCAGTTCTTCAAGGGAAGATTCGGGTACATAGCGAACTAAGGTTTCAAAATCCAGTGCCAGAATGAATTCTTCAGCCATTGCGTAATTATTGTGATCTTCCGCAATGGTTAAAATAGATTCAATCTTTGAACGAATATTACTGTACAGATCATCCTCATTTCCCTCTTGCGAGGTCAAATAGTGATAGAAATCCTCAAAAAAGGCATCTACAGTTTGGTATTTGCGAACGGGTTTAGCATCCGATCGCTTTGTGGCCTCATCTCTCCAATATTCGACCAAGTTTGCAAAGTCTCTGTATACCTCTAAATTTTTTCGCTCAAGCTCAGTGCTAGATGGAAGTTGAACTTCACGTAAATAACCCAATATTTCAGTTAGCTTTCCCGGAGAGAGCTCTTTCAAAGCCAGATGGCGAGGATGACTTAATGTATTGAAAAACAGAATAATGTCACGTTCATTACAGAATCGTACTGCATCAGGTAATTCGTGCCAATTCGTAAGAATAGGTGTATATGAAATTCCGAGTTGTGTCCCTTTTCTACGACAATAGTCATTGAAATACTCAAGGTTCTTCAGAACGACATCGAAGCGACCGTTTACTCTGATTTTTGGGAACAACTCTGCATCAACCGAATCGATGGATACTGAAATATCAAAATTCATTGTTTCAATGATCCGTTTAACACGATCAGTAAGGATGGTTGCGTTGGTTTGAATCGAAATCTTCACATGGTCATTTACTTGACTCATTCGCTCCCAAATGTCTAGGTAAATTGGAATGAGAAAAGGTTCACCACCTAAGAAATGACAATCTTCCAAATGCGGTAAGAAGGGATCTAGTTGCTTCAGAAATTCGTCATCGTACGGCGATTTTATCGGAGGTAGTTTTTCTCGGTTCTTTCGAATGGATGATGATCGCTCACCACGACAAATAGTACATTCTAGGTTACATTTATTCGAAAGCTCAAAATCGATCTTTTTAGGGTAGTGCAGATCAGATTGATTGAATTTATCATACACCTTGGCTGTGAGACCTTTGTAATTCTTTCCTTTGATTGCGTCGTAGCACACTTGACATCCCTTGGACAAGTCACCTTGTTTCATGCACTTTTTTAGTGTATCTCTTTTCTGTCCAAACCAGCTTTCTTCAAGAGATTGAAGAGGATAGCGACCTAGGAGATACGTTCTGTTCACACAACAACTAGTGATCATACCTCCAACTCCGATATACATACTTGAAGAAGGAGCATGGCATACGCTCGATGTATTTTCAATAGGACGCACAGAATTGTACGCGTCAATTTCAGAGGTGTCTAGTAGATAATCCATAAGTTATAATTCTCGTAACTTGAGCTCTAAGAACGCGTTCAATCTTTGAACCTGGCCTTAAACAGACATGAAGGAGAAATTCGAATTGATCACGGTCAATTCGTCAGCATTTACAGTCAGTAATGGAATCTGTTGTTCATTTTCAATCATCATTTGAATGAATGAATTTGGTGTTGGAAATATTCCTTCTTTAAAGTAAGCCGCAGCGATGATATCAGCATCAACAGAGTGGGAGTAGGAAATCAATTCTTTTTGGTAAGAACCTTTTCCTTCTAGGTTAACGATTTCATTTTCAACTCCAGCATCAGCAAAGTGACGACGAACGACAATCAGGTTCGATTGTGTTTTATGTTCCAACCATTGATCGGAATCGTGATGCGCCACTAAGTGAATCTTTGCATTGAATTTCTTAGCAATTGCACCAGCAAAAGAGGCAATTTGGATCGTCTCTTTTGCGAAACTAAAGGGCATCACAATCGTATTAATTTTCTCTACTTTCTTCTTTCCTTGAGTGATCAAGAAAGGGCTATTTGCGTTGCTGATCATTTTAACAGCGTGACTTCCAAATAACTTTTGCATTCCTGTTGCTCCATGGGTTCCCATTACAATAAGCGAAGCCTTTAAAATATCTCCAGCTTTACCAACATCTTCGAACAAGTCTCCAACAAGAACCTTCGTCGTTGAACGCTTACGGTCTTCCTCATTCATTTCGGAAACGAGTTTTTCAAAGGATTTGCGTGCTTCCATTCGCTCCGACTGCTTGGTAACAACATGCAGAAGATATGCTGTTCCATCATTCGCTTCAGCAAGGTCCAAAGCTAGGCGCGTAGCGCTTTCAGAAACGGGTGAAAAATCGTAAGGAACTAGGTAAATTGGATGTTTAAACATAGAATTAGTTTTGGCTGGATAAAGTTAATCAAATTCTGGCGTACTTATTGTTAGAACCTATGATAATTATGATCCTTTCATTATATTTAGATAAACGTAATATTCATTGATGAAAAAAATACTACTAGGACTTGTACTGATTGCGAGTTCGACTACAAATGCACAATCAGTTACTCCCGAAGTGACGGCGTCAGCGGGGGCTCATTTCGCAATTCCCACGCTACAAATCAGTTGGACCTTGGGAGAACCCATTACCAGCACACTAACGAATTCCTCAGCTCAGCTAACCCAAGGGTTCCAGCAGAGCACGATTTCGTTGGTCGGAATTTCCGATTACGATTTATCGTATTCGGTTGAAGCGTTTCCCAATCCTTCAGCCGATGTGGTAAGGATCAGACTCTCGGAAAATGTATCCGAAGGAAGTCTGAACCTTATTGACCCAACGGGGAAAATTGTATTAATGCAGGACATTACAGAATCAGAATTCCAGTTGGATTTCTCTCCTTACGCGCAAGGAATTTATTTATTAAACCTCATGGACGAAAATGGAACATTACTCCATGCAGTTCGACTACAAAAAATCAATTAACATGAAGAAATATTTACTTATATGTATGGCGTTCTTTTCAATAAACGCTATGGCTCAGGCACCTGAAGGAATCAATTATCAGGCAGTTGTCAGAGATTTAGCTGGGGCAACAATCACGAATGCTCCCGTAGGACTGAAACTAGCCTTACTTCAGTCTTCTGCGACTGGAACGGTTGTGTATGAAGAGTCATTTTCCACTTTTTCCAATGATTTTGGATTGGTAAACGTGGTTTTAGGCCAAGGAACTGTCATAAACGGTTCGTTCGCAAATATCGATTGGTCGTCAGGGCCTTACTTTATTGAAGTCGCGGCTGACATTACTGGAGGAACATCTTATGCTGTTCTCGGAACGCAGGAGCTTATGAGCGTACCATATGCCTTGTATGCAAAATCGGCAGAGAATACCTTTAGTGGCGATTACAACGATTTGACCAATCAACCAACAATTCCTACAGCGACATCTCAATTGACGAACGATACAGGGTTCATTACAAGTCCTGATGATGCCGATGCTGACCCAACGAATGAATTACAGACTTTATCTGTTTCTGGAGATTCACTGACATTGAGTGATGGCGGAGGTACGATCGTTATGCCTGGGGCGGTAAAGGTCGATACTGGAGGATTCGTCGGTATGTGCGTTGGTAATTCAACTCCGGGAGTTGGATGGGTAGTGTATAACGCGACGACCATTAGTATTGATGTCAGTACCGCAGGATGCGCATTTGCATCTACTCCTCAGTACTTCTCAAGTATCGGTGGAGTCGGATCTCATTTTGAGCTAACAGGAGCTTCAGCGATCTACACCCCAACAGCGAATGGATTTACCGTATACATAAAAAAGAATGATGGATCAGGTGTCACTCCAGCAGATGCTGTTTCTGGCGGATGGTCGATCAATTGGCAGGGGATAGGGAACTAATTTCCTCGTCAATAATTGGAATTAAAGCCTGCGCAAAATAAGCGTGGGCTTTTTTATTGGGGTGAGAGTCGTAGGGAAGTTGGTTGTATTTCTTGTTGTTCAGGTTTAATGAGATGTCCTTAGTTCGGATTCCTTTTTTATCTAAAGATCTTAGAAAACGACGCGTGGCCTTAGTTTTAGTGAGTCCTGTCACGATTAATTCAATGTGAGGCTTATCGCACAAGGATTGAAGCTTGGAGAATAAGGCAAGGCTATTTTTCTCCAAGTTGATTTTTTCTGACAAGCGCTTGTCGCTATTGGATTGAAAAT
>JBGCDF010000437.1:0-9661 GCA_045105095.1 Crocinitomicaceae bacterium
CACCATTCGGTTATATGCTTCGAGAGATCACCTATGTGTTAACAAATCTATTCCTATCTTCGAAAAAACAATCTTTGTAGCCCCGCACGGTGCGTAGCTTCAAAACGTTAGATGCACGTGCTTAATAGTTCGTGTTAACCAATAGTAGCGGCCAAAACGTCAACTATTCATAATGTTACCCAAAAATTCAATCCCCAATCACTTTACCACGCGCTTAACAAACTGCTCACCATTACTCAACACAACATGAACCGAATACGCACCCGTTGCCAACGCTGAAACATCTAAATCAGTCATGAAAGTATCAGAAGGCACATAATCCATTACACATTTCCCATCCATAGAAATGATTCGAATGCGTTCTATTGGAGCGGATGATTTAATTGAAAGACGATCAGAAATAGGGTTAGGGTAAAGATTCAAGGAGATAAGCTGTTCATTTAAGGAAGCACTAGCGCATGAAGTGTTGTAAACAGAGCTTGTATCGATGCTCATCCAATTCGCTACAGAGTATGCCACGTCATCCACCTGAACACATACGAGGTTTGGTGAATTATTTGCCTGAAAAGAAGTGAAGTTGGTATTATTTCCATTTTGTACATTCAGAGTGATAAGATTACTACAGCCGAAACAACCCACGCTGCTCACATTGGCGTTCATGGAGAGGTCCAATTCAGTCATTTTATTGAAGTCGCATGAAGCTCTTTGGAGCAGAGGATTTTGGGAAAAATCGAATTGAGTAATATTGTTTACCATACATTGTATTCCCCAAAGTAAAGGGCAATTGCTGACGTCAATCGAAGATAAATTGCATCCATTACATTCGAGGTATTGCAGATTTGTATGAATACTCAAATCGAGCGATCCAACGTTGTTCCCTGAACATACAAGTCGTTCTAGATTCGGATTTTGTGATAGATCGAGTGATCCAATGTTATTATTGGGAATTTCCAGTCGTTTTAAATTGGGGTTAAAACTCACGTCTATTGAAGTCAGTTGATTTTCCCAGACGACAAGTTCTTCCAGATTTGAGTTCGTCCCAAGAGAAATGACAGATACATCGTTGTACGGTAGTATGACCGACTTAAGCTCAGTATTTTGGGACACGTTGATGGATGAAATGCTGTTCTGGGCAACATTTAGAAATGTGAGATTTGTAAAAGCTTCGATTCCTTCTATACTCAGGATGTTCATGTTCGGACAAATGATACTATCGGTAAATGCTGCGGCTTCACTTGCTTGAATTTCATTGTCTCCGTTGGTGTTGATATCCGGACGATTGAGCAAGTAGTTTTTGAAATTGAAATCGGGAATTTGAACAACCTGCGCCTGCGTTGTTAGGGAAATCGATAAAAGTAATAGAAAGGATAAGTTAAATTTCATCATAATTTTTTGTTTTAAAAAAGGGTCACTTTGTGATTTGGTCAATGCTAACAAATGGGAATTTTTCCGGGTGCATGCCTTGAAACAAAAGTTTATCGGGTGATACATTCTTTTTATCATTTGAGAATTAGCGTCTCCAATTATATAGATACACGCATCGCACAAATCGCTGCACGGCTTGTTGTTTTTTTAATAAAAACGATAACCGACACTAGTAAATTCGTCAGATCCAATCAGCATAAGGTTACCTTTTTAATTTGTGTACATACACGTACGAACCCTGACACGAGATGCCAAAGAAGTTACTATCGATTTCTTTAAACCGCCATCAACGTTCAGACAAACAATAATTATGAAAAAAGTAATTTTCTCTCTCACCAGTACTTGTCTTATGTTCTTGGGGCATGCTCAAGTTACCTCAACATTTCAGTCGGATAACACATCGGCAAAACAAGCAATTACCACGGACGCCAGCCCAGCTCTTTGTGCTATTTCGGTATCTGCAAATGTTGGACATTCGGTATTACCAGAATCAACTGCGAATGAAAGCACTGACGCAACGAATGGATTAAAGAACTCGTTCGAAAAAACCATCTTCGTTGAAGTCAATTTCAATGATGATTCAGTATTGTTTAAACCGTTTTCCAAGGTTTGGGGTAAGCAGTGGATCATATCTTCTGATATGACCTATCAAGGAAGTGCTTTAATGAATTCTGAAAAATACGAGCGCTCTTTTAATGGACGCACTGAAAACCTTTGGACAATTCTTCATCCAAAGGTTATTGATGGTACTTTTCATTCATATTACCCATACGATCCTGCTATGTATGGTTTGGGCAACTGGGATGGCTGGGAATTACAGTATCCTTTATTGGAAGAAAATGAAAGTGGAACATTTTTGTCGTCAGAAAGTACGCGTGAGAATCAGTGCTTTTTGCTTGGTCAATTTGGGCCTCGGACGCAGGTGCCTCTGATCAATCAGTATGGAGAAGATAGTGTAAAAGTTATGGCGGATGGCTCGCAGGAACCTGTATATGAAGCTCCTGATTATAATTGGTATACAGATAAGGATATCGTAAAGTATAAACTAAGAGTGAGCATTCGATTAAACAAGAACGGCAAAGAAAAAAAGCGAATCATCAAAGCAATAGCTCCAGTAGTTCATCAACTATCTGAAACGGGTGATGTACACGGTGAACAAGAGCTGTTTTGGATGGATTTTGAAGAGCTTGAATCGTTTTTAAAGAAGTCTTATTATTTCGATGAAAACTTGAAATCAGTATCTTATCTAGACTATTTTTCAGAAAAAGTGAAGAATGCTCCTGTCAAGTCAAACGATTAATCAGTGCATTACCTTAAAGTAAAGGGAACTAAAGCCTGACGCCAGGAAGATTTGCAAGTCATTCACCGAAATGTTTTTCTTTAGAACCACAGACAACTTCTCTGTTCCAGATCTTGAATAGAAAGAACCAAATGTTTTTTCAGAAGCACCCAAGTAATTACCTTTGCTATCATAAATGAGTAGTTCCGTGTAGGGAATGCCTTTGGAGTACATAGCTGCAGGGCTTTGCAATAACAACTCAAAGGTATAATGCATCTTTCCTTTCGGTGTATTTCTCTCTGGCCATACTTGAATACTCACATCGAGTAACTTAAGTTGAGCTAAACTATCTGGAGCTATACCTTTTTTCACTGACTCAAAAGGAATAGGTTCCATTTGGGCATGAATGTTTTGTGCTGAAACTCCAATGAAAATTAGAGAAATGAGAATGAAAGTCGATTTTATCATGCCGAAAGATACATAAAAGTCCTCCTAGATGTCAATAGATCGTAAACGGAAATATCGCCACTTAGAAGAATTATTGTAATTAATAAACTTACTCCATTCGAAAATCTACGTGAAAATGCTCATCATGCAATGCATTAATCAATGGGGATAAGTTGCGGGTGATGTAAATTCCACTTTGCTTAAGAGTTTTTCCGTGCTTTGTTCCGTATAACTCGTCTTTCAGTTCAGTTTTGATGATGACTTTTTCAATGCTCATTCCGTTCTTTTTAGCCGCAGATTGAAGTTCCAAAATGTGTAAAGCAATCGTGTTGAAATCCAATTCGATAGAAGGATCTTTAACGTATTTTCCGTTTTCATCGAAGGTGAGCATGTAGTGTTCTGCACCCAAGTCATCTAATCCATAATAGGGCTGTGAATCCTTGAGTTTTGGCATCATGAAATCTACGCTGAGTCCATTTTGATGCGTGCGGTGCGGCATTAATTTTCCACCATGTTGATGTGAGCATTCCATGATACAGAAGTGCCGTCCAGGTAGTAGTGAATCAAGTGCATCGTAAGTTTCAAGCACCGTTTTTAGTACTGTTTCATGTGTAAATCCTCTGTTGGCCAGATAGCTTGTTGTGTCGAAGTAGTGGAAGTTGTCTCCAGAAAATGGAACGATGCGACCGTTCTTTAGTTTCCCGTTTCCAACAGATCCAATCGACATTGATGGAGATTGGACAGTGTCATTTTCGTGAAAATGTTCATCAACTTCAGATAGCGAAAGTTGAGCTTCCTCGATTTTTTCGGATTGGTTTGTCTCGTTTTGGGCTGAACTTGTTGAAGTCGAACAGCTTGCCAGAGAGCAAAGAATGAGTGTGGTAAAAAGAAATTTCATGCCGCTCCATCAACAAGGATCATTCCAGTTTTGGATAGAGATGTTTCCGAACGAATAGGTCGTTCGAACGTATGACGAATATCGAAGTTTTAATGGTAAAATGAATGTATGATAAAGGATACTGCTTCCGAGTTAAGTGTTGCTCATACCTTTTGTCTATTAGTGTGTTGAGAGTGAATTTAACTTGATATTGGCCAACTAATTGCATATTTTTCCAGTTCACTAAATAAAGCTCTTGAGGTAGATTCGTTGTAGAACAGAGCTTGAATGCTAAATAATAATTTATGGAATTTATTTTTGAAGAATTGGTTGTCAAAATATCAGTGAGTGATATGTTGAGATCTAAGCAGTTTTACCAAGACATTTTGGGATTTATTGAAGACGAACGGTACACGATTAATACAGGAGGTGTTTATGGCAATGAATCCTTTGTTCAGATGAATTCGATGTCAACAGAGGGAACAAATGTAACGATTGGTTTGTACAAAGATATAGATGGGCCGTATGAGCCTGTGCCGAGTACAGGAACGGTTCCTAGTTTTGTTGTGCCCGATATAGAGATTACGTTGAGTGAGTTTTTGAGTGAAGGTGTGAAGGTCGTTCCTGTTTCTGAAGGGAAATACATTATCTCAAATACCTCGGACGAAGGCTACGTGGATCACTTTTTCTTTTTCCTAGACCCTGACAATAACTCCTTGGTCATTCGTCAGAATTTGGGAGTAGAGTGAAGTAATTATCTTTATGAGATGAAACAACTGCTAGTATTCGTCTTTCTTACCGCCTCAGCTTATGGATTTTCGCAAAGTTCAATTAATCTTTTCGCTGATACCGCTCATGCACCATTTCTTTACGGCGTGGCCTCTGGCGACCCAGAACCAACCGAAGTATCAATATGGACGAAATACGAAGACGGTAATCTTGCTCCGCAGGAGTCCGTGTTGTGGGAGGTTTCGGATGATGAAAATTTCACTAACATCATTCAATCGGGGCTTTTCGTAGCTACACCGAATGAAGACTATACGGTAAATGTTCGTCTAACGGGTTTAAACTCCTATCACAACTATTGGTATCGATTTGAAGATGCAGCAGGTAATTCTAGCGTCGTAGGACGAACACGTACTGCTCCAACGGGAGGTCAAAGTGATCACATGAGAATGGCAGTAACATCCTGTAGTAGTCTGTTCTCGGGGTACTTCAATGCTTACGATAATATTGCAAATCGGGAAGATTTGGATGCTGTAGTGCACTTGGGTGACTATATCTACGATTTCGTCGATCCCGATGAGCAGATTCGCATTCCTAGTATTTACCCACAAGGTCCTACGAACATGACGGAATGGAGAGCCCGTCAGAAACAGTACTTGTTAGATCCAGATTTGCGCCACATGCGTCAGATGCATCCCTTAATTGTTATTTGGGACAACCACGACCTTGACTACAACAATCCTCCGGCATATGGAGGTGGGTTGCAAGCATTTCAGGAATATATTCCTCACAAAGTACTTGATCCAAATCACCCAGATAAACTGTGGAGAACGTTTGGTTATGGAGATGTGATGGACTTAATTATGACAGATGCACAGGTTTTTCAAGATCAGGACATCATCAGTAATAGTGACTACAGCATGTGGGGAAATGAGCAATACGCTTGGATTCAGGACCAACTGATTAACTCCTCAGCTACTTGGAAGTTCGTTGGACAGCAAAAAATGATGGGCGGTTGGTCCATTGCTGGGTTCCCTTCTTGGTTTCCGATTAACGGACAGTTCTTGGACGATAGCGAATGGGATGGACATGACGTTGCCAGAGATCGATTTTTGGACTACATCAGTGCGAATAATATCGACAATGTTGTGGTTCTGAGTGGTGACATGCATGTATCCATGTCAACTGATTTGTCTGAAGATCCTTATGGATCAGGGTATGATGGGAACACTGGAGCAGGATCAGTAGCCGTTGAATTTTTACCTGCTAGCATCTCTCGTGGAAACATCAATGAGGTACTTGGTAGTAGCTTTCTTGCGAGCACAATAGCGGGACTTAGCGCTGCTGTCAACCCCAATCATGTATATGCAGAATTGGAACAACATGGATACGGAATTATTGATGTAAAGCCCGATTCTGTCGTTGCTGAATATTGGTATTGCGATGTCTTGAATGACAATCCTGCGGAGGCATTTGCGGCAGGAACAATTGTGAAAGATGGCGTAAATCATTGGGAACGTCAATATTCAACATCGGCTACGGCGCCAAAGGTTGTGCCGGTCAATCCACCGAACGATGCTTCAATTGAAGTGTTATCGGAAGACCTTATTCGAGTATATCCGAACCCGTCATCGGGATTGATTCAGGTGTATTCACCATCGAAGATTGAAGGCATCAAAGTCTTTAATGCGATGGGGAAAGTTGTTCATGAATGGACGGGGAATTCGAATGGTGTACAATTGAATGTATCGGAAAGCGGGATCTATTTGATTTTAACCGAAAGTGGCGGTGCGAGTAGTTCGAAGAAAGTGATGGTTTATTAATTGTCGTCGCCGCTAAACACAAACGCGGACACCTTTTAATAAAGTTTGATGCTAAGAAGTGCAAGCTCTGTGCTTTTTTTTCGCCAAGCTTGGTCGATGTTTATACTTCATTTTCAATGGACTTCAGGAAATATAGAGCTTTCCTTTTTTCTACTTCAGATCTGAGTTTAAACTGATATTGAAATTCTGTTTGATCCATTTTCCAGTAAACACTATTCTCTGATCCCGATCGGACATTCAGTGAACTTGATGTACGTCCCAGATCACTGGCTTTCGTTTCTCCTTCGTAGTCGACTATTTGGTATTCGAAGGCGGTTAGCGCTCCAATCTCAAATATAATAGGTTCCTCGTCTTTAAGTTTGGTTAGAATTTCATTATTTGAAAATCGTATTACACCAATCTTTCTATGCTTATCAATAAGGAAACGCAATAAGAATGGGGCCGCGATGAGTATCAGAGCTAGGATTACACTAACTGTTCGAAATGTACCAATTTGCAACAAGCCGAGGGAACAACCAAGAACGATTAGACCTACAAGGCCCAATAAATCAGCGGTACGGAAAGCTTTTGCATTTTTCTCTTCTACAAGCGGCAGTACGATTTCTTTGTATGTACTCATGCTAGATGTAGCTTTTTGCTGTTAAAGTGCTTCTTTTAGTTCGAAGTAGAAGTTTTCAATATCTGCATTATCGGGTAGGCCAGCTACTTGACCATCTCCAAGTTCCATGATGATCCATTCGCCATTTTTCTTTTGGGCGATATCCATAGTGAAGAAATGGCTTTTTATATTTTGGGCGATTTGAATGAAACCGTCGAGTTCAGGTTTCGTTTCTCCGTAGTTCCCTTCGTCCCAATAATCAAAAACACTAACAACTCTTTTGTTGGCAAAGAATACTCTGAATTCCTTTGTTAATGGCATTCCACTTTGAGAATGGTCAATTAAAAATTCAAGTTCTTCAAATTGTCTAAAAACCAATCCTTCGTTAAGATAATTGCCTCTTAATTCCAGAAACTTTTTCGTAATGGTTAATACTTTCTGTTCATCAGAAGCATTGGGGATGTAGCAGGCATCCTCCCAGTTGTGTTTCTCCGATTTGACGTAATCTTTGACGATTATGGGACTATCGCCGAATTGAGAGGTTAACTCGGTAATTGCTTCTTTGTTTATTGGAGTTTTCGCAAGTGTCCAATTGGTTTTTGGCGTTAGGTCTTTTATGATCCCATAAGATTCTGGGAGGTAGTGACAATGTGTGTATTCAATCGGAGAATTAATCAATTGAATGTTCTTTTTGATTAAGCCATTGTACAAACTTTTATAGTTTTTGGGTGTGAGCATCCATCCTCTATAAACTCCCTTTTCCAAAGTTTCAGGTGCATGAACGAATCGAAGTGCCTTATTGATATTTCCGTCAGTCAGTTCCTCAAAACTGATTAAGTAAGTTCTAAGCCCAGCGAATTTAGCAGAGTTCAATTCATCAATATAGTCAGGTTCTATTACCTTATTATCGATTACGCTATCACAGTATATTACTATGATTGGTTGTGGGGAGTATCATGCACTATAACTCACTTGTGTGCACCTCTAATATATGACTAATCAATCAAAATGCGCAGCACAAACAAACCTAACCCTTCAACAATTCATCAATTCCTCTCCCTTCAAAGTAATCCTCAGACCATACTTTCACCTCGTCAAGCGTGTAAGGAAGCACACCTTCTTTTTTCAATCGAATCAATGAGCGCTTTTCAATCTGCGAAAGCCCGCCATCTATGAGGATCCCAAAAACGATCAGTTTCGATACCGCTTTTTGGATTTCTGGTGCTAATTCATCTACTTTTTTCAGGAAGTCTTTATCGTATTCTGGATCTGTTTGGACTTCAATGTCAAATCGCGTCAGAAGTGAAGTTGCTAGCAAGAAATGGTTGTAATGAAATGAACGTTTGGAAATGGATATGGCTTGCAAGGTAGGGTAGAGAACAGATCGAAATTCTTCGTTGCCCCCGAACTCTTCTTCCAATTGAAGTGAGAATTTATTGATCAAGGGCGGAGCCATTACCCGCACACGTGCTTCATTCATCACTTTTCGTGAGGCGTAAATGTTCCAGGCTGCATAAATCGGCGCTCCTAAAACGTCGACTACCATTCTGAAGGCATATCTACCCAGAATTTTCGAAATGAATATTTTCCAAACAAAACCACTAATCGTCGCTTTCAATTTAATCAGTACCTGAAAAGCAACAACACCCCATTTCGACAGCCCTTCATATGGATTGATTCCTACCTTTTCTAATTCCTTGTGCTTCTTTTCCAAACCTACACTGATGAGTGCATCAACATCTGTTTCAAAGTCTGTGTCGCTTGGGTTAAGACAACCGCAGGCTTTTGTGATTTTATCAACTGCTTGAATATTGAGAAAAGTCAAGTACCAAATCTCTATAAAAACGAGTACAATACTGTAAATCAGGAACTCGATTTCCAGACTCATATAATTCTCATAAATAGGAATCCAAATGTCTCTTTTCGGGAAAAGTGTCTCTTCAAATATGTGATAAGGCACATAGAGTAATACAATTCCAAGTGCTCCCGCCAAGCCTGCTTTTAGGTATGTTGAAATACGAATTTTTCGCAGAGCTGCCTTCTCTGTAGGGGAAAGAACATAAAGATCATCATCCTCCTGAGAACGAACGTTTTTCGATAACTGTTTATAGGCATATCTTTCCCAAAAAGACCTTTTTTTCTTTTTCATTGAATGGAATTTACCGCGAAACTACGAATGAACTCGTTCAAAATCAATGTCCGGTGTATAGAACTTTGTTTTTCTCAGTTTCATAGAGCAACACTTCTAGGTCAAATTTCGAATCGAGCCTTTCACGCAATATTTCCCAGATTATTTTCGCAATGTTCTCAGCGGTTGGTATTAGGCCTTCGAATTCAGGGCAGTCTAAATTTAAATTTCGGTGGTCAAAACGCTCCAAAACGTGATCGTGGATGATGCTTTTTAGCACCTTTAAGTCGATTACAAAACCGGTTTCCTGATCGATTTCACCGTCTACCCAAACCTCTAATACGTAGTTATGTCCATG
>JBGCDF010000438.1:0-16242 GCA_045105095.1 Crocinitomicaceae bacterium
TAGTATTCTCGCATTTGACCTTCCTGATAGTTTAATCGAAACAGAACGTAGACGCTTTGAGTCTGTTTACCTCGATAAACACAAAACGCTTCACATCTGCCCAAAAGGTATGGGATATTTTACCCTATCAGAGAATGGTGATGTAAAAGAGATCATTGGGAAGTCAAGTGGAATTAATGGTTATGGTGTAAAGAAAGTTGACAATAAATGGCTTCAATTCTCAATAACTCAACCTAATTCAAGTCAAGAAACGTTTGTTCACTTGGATCGCAATAATTCCGTGAAGCGCATATCCGAAGATATAGCAAATGGACGGTATCGTTCTTCGATTGTTCAATATAAAGATGGTACTGTGCTCTTTTCAAACGGAGGGCATGAAGTGATTGAATTCCGAAATAATCTTTTCATAAAAAAGCACTCTTTTGACTATCAAGTTGTTAGCCTTTTTATTGATAGAAAAGAGAATTTGTGGATCGGTTCTTTTGGAGCTGGAATATATAGAACAGGAGACAGAACATTAACTAATTTTGATCATTTCTGTGGAAATGACGCTGCTGGTGTCGTTACTGAAGATAAAGATGGAGGGATCTGGTTTAAGTCAAATACTGTTGGATTCGGTTACCTCTCTCCTACCAGCGTTCCCCATTATTCAGCTCAAAATGGGCATGAAAAATTGGCTGGAATTACACGACTTTTTGTTGGAAATGATTTAGTCGTCGTACAAAACAATCTCGGTGATGTTTTAACAATCAACGATCAAAATGAAATAGAAAATATCACAGAACAAACGAATTTATTTAAGTTCGATATGCAAACCCTCACCCAGGGAATTTGTTACGATGCCGGAACGAATAAATTAGTCCTCATTCGCGGAAACAAACTGTGGATCTGGCAAAATTCAGAGTGGAAAGGCCTTTCTTATGGTGCTGGATTTTTTGAACAAAGGTCAGTTGGACTGATCCAATCAGTTGGCAAATCACGTATTGTTGGTCTTGCAGGCAATCAACTTTTTGAGGTCAAAGGTGATTCCCTTATTGTAATTTCCAAGCCATCTAACGAGCCTATCACGAATATATGTCTGAGTGATAATGACGAACTGTTAGTAACTCGAAAAGACGGGATATGGAAACTTGAAAACGAAAGATTTGTACCATTTCTGAAAGACAATAACTCCATTTTTAAGGATGGCGTTGTTGCAATAAAGTCCATCAATGGAACCATATGGGTTCAACCTCAGAGTCATCCTTTGGTGAGGATTATGAATGGTCGTTTTGAAACAGTTGTAGACCAAAATGGAAAAGAATTACAACTATCTGGATTGGGCACTGCTCCTAATGGCGACATTTGGGCTTGCTTGTACCCTGAATACGGAACGATGTGTCGAATTTCTCATAAAAACGATTCATACGATGTCAATTATTTCACCTACGACGAAATGGCCACGAAAGGATATTTTGGAGATGGAATTGGAATTTCGGACGAGTTTCTCTATTTCGGTTCCTTTTTCGGTTTTTACAAGGCAAAAATCAAAGACTTAAAACCATTCCCGACGCCAATAACTATCGTTCCTAGATTCTACATAAACGCGGAATTAACCGAACTGCAGTCATCGTATAACCTCAGTCACGACGAAAACAACATCACGGTTACTTTTGACGCTATCAGTTTTCTAAGAACCGAATTAGAATATCAATATTTAATGATTGGTTTAGATGATGAATGGCAAACTATTTCGGCGAGTGAGATTCGTTTTATCAATCTAAAACCAGGATCATATGAACTCAAACTACGAGCTAAAACCAAAAACGGATTTTGGCAAGACCCAATTGTGTTTCCAATTGAAATTAGCAAGCCTTATTGGCAAACATGGTGGTTTAGAATTGCAATGATACTTCTGATTTCATTGCTCATTTTCTCAATCTTCCGATGGAGAATAAAACGGGCCAAGAATAAGGAGAAAGAAAAATCTAAAGTCGCACTTGAGCTGGCACGATTAGAGATGCGAGCGCTGAAAGCGCAGATTAATCCACACTTCATCTTTAATTCTATTACTTCTGCGATGTTCTATTTGGCGAAGAACGAAAATCAGAAAGTGGAATCTTATCTTCAGCGATTCTCGAAACTGGTGAGGAGAGTTCTCGAAAGTTCTGATAAATCATTGATTTCTTTGGCAGAGGAAATGGAATTAATCAATTTGTACGTAAAACTGGAATCTGAGCAATTTGACGGAGAGCCCATTTCACTTGATGTTTCGTACGAAGGTGATGGTATCGAACGTGCGCAAATTCCGCCGACACTAATTCAGCCATACATTGAAAATGCAATCCATCATGGGCTTCGAAACAAACGCGATAAACGCATAATTAAACTTTCTTTTTCGGTGATAAAAGGAGAACTGAAAATTCAAATTTTAGACAATGGAGTTGGTCGCGCTGAGGCTCGAAAAATAACTCCGTTTAAAGAAAATAAATCGTTTGGAATGCTCATTTCATCACGACGGATCGAGCTGCTCAATAAAAATAAAATTTCTCATGTTCAAGTGGATGATCTAATTGATGAAAATGGGAATGCACTGGGCACTCAGGTTAGTTTTAACATTCCTTACATAACTGACTCGCCTAAATTGAGGGCTATAAGTTGATTAATTCTTAAGTTTACTCGATGAGGATATTGTTAGTTGATGATCAAAAAAAACAACTTGATTTTTTAGAAATTCGATTGCTTAAATCAAGACTGAATGAGGCGGAGATTGTAAAAACTCAAAGTCCAGTTGAAGCAATGAAATTGCTTAAGCGAGAGACCTTTGACCTTCTGTTTTTGGATGTAGAAATGCCGGAGATGACGGGTTTCGAGTTAATTGAGATTTTAGGAATCGATAACTTACCTCCTATTATCTTTACAACTGCCTATGCCAAATACGCGGTGAATGCATTTCGGGTGAATGCGGTTGACTTCCTGCTGAAACCAATCGACCCTGAAGAATTAGATAATGCACTAGAGAAAATTCAAGAAAAATCGCTTGAAAGTCGATCTAAATCTATCACGAATTTATTGGATGATCCACAGATTTCCAGCACCGAAAGATTGATAGTCGCTCAAGGACAAACCTATTTACTTCTTGCATACGATGAAATCATTCGTATTCAAGGAAGTGGAAGTTATTCTGACTTCTACTTAATGGATGGTCGGAAGATAACTGCCAGCAAGCGATTGAATTTTTTCTGGAAACGAATTGAGGAAAAGGGATTTATTCGAACTCATCAATCTCATATTGTCAATGAAAAACACATCTTGGGTTATTCCAAAAAAGATGGCGGGGGGTTTTTCCTCAAAAATGATATGTCCGTTCCGATCAGCCCTCAATTGAAAGACGACCTAAAACGACGATTAGGGATCTAGTTTTCGGCTCTTCACTTTCAACAAAAGATATATTCAAGTCAGAAGCCTTCAATCGAACTATGAAACAGAGCGCAGTAAAAAGCCCCCTAGACTTCTTTCAAAATCTAGAGGGCTCATTTTGAGAACTATTATTTCAATTATTTTACAATTACTTTCTTTACAAAGTTTTCAGATTCACTCTTCAAAGAAATTGTGTAAATGCCTTTTCCAAACTTTTCTAAGTCCATTTGTTTCTTAATTGAACCATCAACATTGATCAATTCTGAATAAACAGTTTGTCCAAGCATATTTTCCACTACAAGTGTGAATGTTTTCGAATCACTATTTGAAAGGTTCAACGTAAACAACCCTGAATTTGGATTAGGAAATAACTCCATTTCGATTGTAGAACCAAGTTCATCTGCGTTACTATTACTTACTCCACTCGATAAGCTCTTGTTGTTATTATTAGATTCCGCATTCTCTGGATTACAGTAAAAAGGATTATAAGGAACATCACTTGTAAGCATGGTCACAGCGCTCGGGTTAGAGTTTTGAATTTGAACAGAGTGCTCTAATTCCACATTTTCAATACAAATGTTGTTGTAATCTACGCTTGCTTCAAATTCACACACCTCTCGATCATCCTTGTAGCTCGGTTCAAATGAGAACGTGTACACTGTATTTTGGTTGGAATTGGCAAAATTATTTGACAGCGTTGCGTGACTTGAATAAATATGATCTGCGTTTGCAATTAAGGAACTTCCGTTATACCCTCCGTAGTGAATTGCAGGCGTAGTGCTCCAATCATTTAAAGGGTTTTCGTCGTATCTAAACAAAACATCGATTGGATCGAATGGCTCATCAAAACTTGATGTTGTTACAATTGTTCCTCTTTGAGAAGCATTCGTAATTCCTTGACCAACGTACTCCATGCTAATTGCCAAATGCTCATTCGAGACTTTTGCTAATCTTCCTTCGTGATCCCATTTAATATTCGAAGTATTGTTAAATGATCTTGAATCCACTAAATTGTATCCATTATCTAACTGAAGTAAAATTGAATGAAATCCTACGCCTGTCGAACCTGAGTGATCAATACTGTTGCTGATTGCGATATAGTATTCATTGTTTTTAATAATTTTCAAACTATTGTTATAGATACTTGAAGCTACACCTGGGATACCGCCACTTAAATTTGTGTACAATTCCTCCGTTTCATAATCCTTAATTGCCTGAACAGAGTTTGAGTTATAGTCGTAATCAACAAAGCTAATGTTGATTTTGGTGCTTGCACTCGAGTTTGAGCCCACTACATTTCCACATATTTCAAAAAAACCAAGTTCATTTCTCACAGTATAGCCCGCAATAACAATATTCGAAGAGTTAACATTCGAAAATTCAAAATCATTCGGAATCAAGTTTAGATCTTTAATGACCTTAGTTGAACTTGTATTGGTTGATGCGTTGTACTTCGTTATTGATGTACATTTTGTAGAACCAGCAATTGTTTTTCCTACAACAATGTACTCAAAGTTCGAGAGATGCTTAACTTGAACACCTTCCGCTCTGTTTAGACCAGCGTATACAGGTAAATCAATCATTGTGCTTTGAATAGTAAAACTCGAAAGATCAATGGTTGCAATAAACATATGGGAATCATTGGATGCATCAAATAACCTACCCGTAAACACCACAATGTTTTCCTCTGGGTGACTGGCTACAGCATTTACAATTAATTGTTGAGTACCAGTGAAAAAACTGCCCCCCAATTTGTTTATTTTAATTGATTTACTCGCAAGTACGTTTCCGTTTGAACCAGCAATGGTTAACCATACTCCTTCGTTCGTTACAGAATAGAATGATAAAATTCTATCTTGTCCATCCTCATTTTTCGCAAGTACTGTGCTGGCTTTGGGTTGTAAGTCAACAGCTCCAAAGTGATATGAAGGGTTGAAGGGACTTGTAAAATTATTGAATGCGTAGGTTTCAAGTGTCAAATTGAATTGTGCGTTCAAGTTGAAACTAGAAATTAACGCTATTACCAATAGTGTTTTTAACTTTTTCATGTTATCAGATTTTTAGATTATGAATACAATCTACGGTTTCTAATGCTCCGAAAAATGAGCAATTCATATAGGAGTATTTTGAATTCAAATAGGACTAATTTGAATTCAAGTCAATCGATAAGAAGTTCGAAAAACGCAAAATATGGACACTAGAATTTCTTGATAAGAGCTTTACCTACGGTGCTATTCCGAGGTCTTTTTGATTGCTAAAAAAGAGGTCTGAGTATTCTTTCTCTATACAAACAAAGGAGACTATTTGAGTGGACTTCGCAACTAGTAGCGATACTTTATTTTCTGACAGACTGTATTTAGTTAATGGTTATCACCTTTACTAATTTGATCATCAAAACATGTCATTCACCATCTCGGCAAAACGTAAACGATATTTCGCCTGGATCAACTCTGACTCGGCATTCAAAAAAGCATCTTTGTTCTGCAAATAGTCGTAATAACTGATCGCACCGTTGTCGTATTGCATTGAGGATTCGTCAAAAAGTAATTGGTACGATTCAAATGAAATTTGTGCAAAATTGAGAGCTGTCCGTTGATTTTCAACCTCTAATCTGTTCTGTAGTTTACTATTTGTTAGTTCAGTAGCTCTTTGTCTGCTTTCAATTTGTACGCGCTCATACTCCTTTTCATTCACTTTTATATCAGCATACGAAGAAGTACCATTGAAAATGGGTATGGACAGGTTGACAAAAACGGATTGGTAGAAATTCTCATTTATCTGGTTTCCGAACGGCTTAGGAATAAGGCTTCCGTCCGGGCCTGTGAATTGATTGTTTTCAGAATATCCACTTCCCAATGCACCATTTAACGTGAGACTAGGTGAGAAACGTCCTTTTAGTTGTTTCGATTGTAGAAGATTTCGTTGCGCCTGCAATAGATCGACCTGAGTTTCATCAACAATGGGCTTGTTCACCAATGAAATGCTATCCGCAAGCAAAAATAATGTGTCTGGCTCTCGACCAATGAGCATCTGTAACAGGACAGTTGATCTTTTCAAGTCATTTTCAGATTGTACTAATTCATATTGGTCATTAGTCTCCTGCGCCTCGGATTCCAATCTTCTGCGCTTGGTTTCAAATTCTAAGTCTTCTAATAATCTTGCGCGTCTAGCCTGTTCCTGCGAGTATGTGAGGTGCTTTCTATTCAATGAAACAATTTCTTCATTTAATTTTACTTGAAGATAAGCACCGATAATCTCAAGCGTTAAGTTTCGTTGATCAACTTGCTTATTGGCCAAAATGATTTCTTGATCAATACTGGCTATTTTGCTTTCATAGTAATTCTGAAGACCAGAAAAAAGTGTCACGCTACTGGACAGGTAGAAATTGTTATACCTCACCCTATCCGACGCAAAACTATTGGTGAATGGGTCGATTGTTTGTCCCCAGTTGTATCCGTGCGAGGCATTCCCACTTAAACTTGGTAAGTAGTTTAATTTCTCTGATTTCGCATTGATCTCGGCAATTGACAAATCTAGGTCAGATAATTGCATTTCGGGATTATTGATCAATGCGGAATCAATACAATCCTGAAGCATCCATTTCGTTTGTCCGAACGAAAGAAAGGGGCAAAAAATCAGTATAATGAATGCTACTTTCATCAATTTAGGGCTTGTCTAAATTTGTTAAATATTCGTGCGAGAATGCTCACATCCTCCGTAATTATATCTGCCGTTCCCGACATTTCTGGGGTGTACTCAAATGTTTTACCGTAAGATGAACGCATGCCGTTTAAGAATCGGAATTTGACACGATAAACATCTTCGTTAGCCAATGGCGAAATCTCAGTGACTTTTCCATTCAGTTGCCCAAATTCCTGATACGGATATTTATCAATGCGCGCGCGGACTTTCTGCCCAACTTTCAGTTTACCCGACCCTGATTTAGGAACATCAACGTATCCGATATACCCTTGATCGTCTGATAGAATAGCGAAAAGCGCTGTTTCGGCAGGAATGTACTCGTTCTCACTGATTGTCCTTAAATACGTCAACCTCCCTCCTTTCGGACCAGAAATTTGATAGTTCAACTTCCATTGATCGAGTGCATTTTGGATATCATCAAGGCCCAGTTTTATGCGTCGAATAAACTCGATTTTACTCGCTTCATGCTCCTGCTTTAATTGATTCAGTTCTCGTTTTAAATCGGTAATCGTGATGGAATTCTCGACCGTAGTCTTTTTGTAATTTTTCACGCTGTTTTCGACCTGAATAAAATCTTGCTCCGCCTGATAAAACTGAACTTTAGAAATAATCTTCTCATCGTACATTCTCTTGTCAATTTCGAACTTCTTTTGCGCATTTTCCAATTCCTTTTTGGCCGTCGTAAACTGCTGATTACTAACAGTACGCAATGAGATATAATTCCCTATTTGTTCCTGAAGCATCGATATTTCGTACCGAATAGGATCATTCGAACAAAAATTCTGGTATTCCAACACGCTACTTTTCAAATCGGCATAGGATTGATAAGTGCTTCCTAAATTCAAATTTTCATCGTCAAATTGTATGGCCAGTGGATCAATCGTTAATTGTCTTTCAATTGACGAACACGTAGCATCGAGATAGTTTCTTGCTTCCTCAGAGAACGAATTCCCTATCGTTGCGAGAATATCCCCTTTTTGAACGACAGCGCCATCCTTAAAATACAGTGCTCGCAGTTCTCCAGAATTCTTAGCGAATAGTCGCGTTGGAGGTTGCGTCGTTGAAACCGTTACACTTCCTTGGATGACATCAGGATATCGTACAAACCAGGCAATAGCTATCAGCACGACTATCAGCATAAACACGAGTGATATTCCAGACCTGACCATCCAGTGAGGTACATGCGACATCATTTCCTGAACCTCGTCGCTTCGCAGATTTATATTTTCTTCATTATTCGGCATCTAATTTTCCTAATTCAAGTTGATTCTTCACTAATTCGAAATATTTCCCTTTCAGATCGAGTAACTCCTGATGAGTACCTTTTTCCGCAACAGTCCCTTCTTCCAACACAATAATCTGATCGGCATTTCTCACGGTGCTCAACCTATGTGCTATTACAATAGCCGTGCGATCGTTAAAAAATTGATTCAGATTTTGCATTATGACGCGCTCATTTTTTGCATCTAGCGCACTCGTAGCTTCATCGAAGCAAATAATGTCGGGATCCTTATAGACAGCGCGGGCGATTAACAAACGCTGTTTTTGACCTGTGCTCATTCCTACTCCTTCTGTTCCAATTTTCGTATTGTATCCAAGAGGAAGTTTCTCGATAAACTCTTTAATATTTGCAACTTCCACCGCTTTTACGAGTTTTTTCGTGTCTACAAAATCGTGACCAATTGCGATATTATTCGCTATCGTATCATTGAATATGTACCCCTCTTGCATTACTACTCCACATTTCTCCCGCCAAAGAGTCTGCGAAACATTGCTCAGCTTGATATTTCCGTAGTTAATCTTACCGACACTTGGATCATAGAACTTCAGAATCATTTTCATCAATGTCGTTTTCCCACTTCCACTTGCTCCCACGATCGCGGTAATCTTATTCGCTGGGATAGTGAGATCCAATCCTTTAATGACCTCTTCTTCTGTACCTGAGTATCTAAAATAAATATTCTCAATCGTAATATCTTCGTTGTCAGGAATGTAATTAGACATTTGATCTGAAAGCTGCTCTTCATCGTCTTTATTGTGCACTTCAGACAATCTTTCCAAGGCAATTTTTGCATCCTGAACAGAATAAACGAATCCAATTAATTGTTGAATCGGGCTGTTCAACTGTCCGATAATGTAGGAAATCGACAACATCATACCGAGCGTTATATCCCCATCTATCACCAGTTTAGCTGAAAAAATACTTATGAAAATATTCTTGATTTCGTTGATGAAGTTAGACCCAATAGTTTGGGTTTGCTCCAGGGCCAAACTCTTCATCGAAATTTTAAACAACCTAACCTGCAAAAATTCCCAACTCCAGCGCTTTTGTTTTTCTGCGTTGTGGAGCTTAATTTCTTGCATACCATTTATTAGCTCAATAACCTTACTCTGTTCGTTGGCATTCTCAGAAAAACGTTTGTAATCAAGATCTTTTCTACGTTTGAGAAAAATAACTACCCACACGAAATACAGAACACTTCCAAGTAGGAAAATTCCAAATATCTTCAGATCATACCATGCTAGAACGGCTCCGAAAACAATCAGATTGAATAAAGAGAAAAGTACGTTCAACGATTGAGAGGTAAGCAGGTTTTCTATTCTTTGATGATCTCCTATTCGTTGTAGGATATCTCCAGTCATTCGGACGTCAAAATAGGCAATCGGAAGGTTCATCAATTTGATGAAAAAATCAGAGATCAGAGAAATGTTGATCCGGGCACTTAGGTGCAATAAAATCCATCCTCGGATGACCTCAATAACAGTTTGTCCCATAAACAAGAACAACTGCGCCAATAAAATCAAGTAGATAAAGCTGATATCCTGATTTTGAATCCCGATATCAACCACACTTTGCGTCAAAAATGGGAAAATCAACTGCAGAATACTCGCCGCCAATAACCCAATAACAAGTTGAAGCATGAACTTCTTGTACCGAAACAGATATTGATATAAAAATGAGAAACCTTTGCGCTTCGCGATATCGTCCTCTTCAATTTCTTTTAGCTTTGGCGTGGGTTCCAGCAATAGGGCAATTCCCTCTTCCGTCTCACTGGTTGCACTGGCATCGATCCAACTTTTAATGAACTCCGCTTCTGAGTACGTGATGAGTCCATGAGCAGGATCAGCGACATACACCGTTCCTTTCTTAACCTTGTAGACGACTACGTAATGGTTTTGGCGCCAAAGCACAACTGCAGGTAAGGGTGCCTCTTCCTCAAGTTGCTTAAAGTTGATCTTAACTCCTAAAGTTCTAAAGCCAATCTTTTCAGCCGTCTGAGCAATATTCTTTAATGAGGTCCCGTCTCGATTCGTTTCGGTATAACTTCGAATTTTCTCCAAAGACATAGATCTGTCATAGTGTTTTGCAATCATGCGCAAACACGTCGGACCACAATCCATGTTATCAGGTTGCATGTAAAAAGGAAATCTCAGTTTACCCATTAGTGGTTTTTAGATTAAAATCTTCTTAATCGAGATGAGGATGATTGTATCAGTGAATCTCGGGAGGAGTGTAAGCAAATATATTGAATTTTGTGAACTACAAGTATGAAAAGATGACTCTCTTGTCCCAATTTCATCAGAAAAAGAATCTGGGAATCCACGAAACAACGAATTTGTAAACTGAAATTAATATACTTTAAACCAGTATATTAATTTTGAAACAAAAAGAATATTCTAAAAGAAATTTAACTAAAAAATGTCTAATTACACTTGTATAAAAGTGCCCCATATTTATATCAAAATTGATAGGACATAGCTCTCTTTAGAAGTCCAATTCATGATTATTTTTGGATCGAGGATGATGCAGAATCAGCTGCAATAAGTTGTAGTTTACAACACGTTATATGACCTAACCGTCGTAAACCTAATCCACAATATTCTACTCAATATATCAGATAATACGAGTGCAACTCCCGACTCATAATATGAGTGCACACACAACTTTTTTTGACCTTGGGGAAGCCGAAAACCATACAGAGTAGGCAATTTTTAAAACTTATCATTATGAACTTGAAAAAGTTAAAACCAAAAGCAGTTAAGTCAATTTCAAAAATGACTGAATCAACTTCTCTTTCAATAGAGAAAATGAGCAAGGTTATGGGAGGTGGATGCTATGCATGTGAATGTTGTGCTCCTAACCTTATGCAACCATAAATTAATGCGCAATTAGCCCCTGATAGTCTTATACTGTCAGGGGTTATATCTAAAGAAAAATGATAGAAATTTTAAAAGGAAATTCAATACAATTGCAGGCGCATTGTATCGAAAAATATAAAGAGCAAGGAGAAACGCTTTTATTGATTGGGGACGCAGAAACTGCATTGCCATACACTATTATTCGGCTTTTATTACCTCAATTTCGAGCCTTAATTGGCGATAACGAAGTCGATAGATTGCTTGAAAAACACAAGTTGGTTACCAGTTTGTTTTTCCCCTCTTTAATCCCCCTTTTAAATGAACAAGACAAGTTAGAACAGACGATAATCTGCGCGAGGCTTTCCTCGAACATCACGCACAACCGAATCGCTAAAACAACAATTAATCAAACATGCGTAGCATTGATTATGGATGTTGCTAAAGCTGGTGCGACTAAAATTGTCATTCCAGATGTACGTCATTTAGATGTAGGTAGCATTGATGTTATAAAGCGATTACTAAAGAAACACCCCAAAACGGCTCCTGAAATCGTGTTAGGGTTTAATCCTGACTGGGGAGAACAAACAATCGATAGTGAAAACGGCTTGGTCTATTATTCATCCGTTGATGCACTCATTAACATACAAGCGCTTGCGTATTCATTTCAGGCCACTGCAGACAATATCCAGGAAATAAAAACGAACGTCGAAACAGTTGAGTCCACACCTTTAACAGATAAGCTGGATAAAATTGACGAAGCGATCACTTTAAAGGCACTCTCAATATTGGCTTCAGATCAATACACAGAAACTGATGAGAATAACGAATTAATAATGACTGCCATATGGCGATCGTTCAAACTCTATGATTTTACCATGGCCTTGAAACTGGCCCATCCCTTCATGGAGAAATCACCGAAAATATCTAGAAAGGACAAAGGTGAAATGTACCATATCATTGGGCTGTCGGCACACAATCGACAGTTTTTCTCACAAGGAAATGAAAACTTAGGAAGATTCTTGGAACATGCATTCCAACAAACCTTGAAGTATGAAGAAAATCCAGAAAATAGAATTGGTGCAATTTATCGCATGATCGTTACTTTGAGCCGAAGGCTAAACAGACATGAAGATGCCTCGGAATACGTTGATTTTGCGATTTCGGAATTGGATACTAAGACCTTCGACCCGACTCATCATGCTCTGTTAAAAGGATGGGTTTTTAATATCAATAGTTTCGTCCTGATGCGACAGCGACGTATTGACGAAGCTATCAAATACCATGAAGATGCCTTTCACTTATTAAAAAATGTTACCTCAAATGTGGAACATTTAAACAAAGAAGTTCGATTTACTCAAGCCGTATTGGCCGAAAACTTAACGACCTTAAGTTCGCTGGTAAGGGATCGATCTCGCATGGAATACTGGTGCAAGATAGAAGAATCTTATTCAAAAGAATGGCCAGGATTGAGTGCTATTCCTTTTGCCGAATGGCAATCATTTTATTACAAAGGTTTTGAGTTAGAAAAAGCATTGGAAAACGCACAAAAAGGTGTCCAAAAAGCTGCAGACAATTTCGAATACATTTTAGAGTATTTCTTTACAATGAGCTTGGCGGATATCAATATCAGACTAGGCAATTACGAAGATGCAGTAAGCTATTTTAATAAATCCTTATTGTTTCAATCACAAATTGCGTATGACTTCACTTCAGTTATAGCCCTGAAGATTGGAGTAGCACTATCAATGCTTGGCGCAAACAAATTGAACGATGCACTTATCTATACGGAAGAATTGGTTTCTGAGTATGAGAACGGTTCTCCATTTGATTTAATTGAAATCTACATCGTTCAGGCATTCACGCATGCACGTTTAGAGAACTTCCAGAAATCAGAAGAAGTGATAAACGTTGCCATTGATATAGCTGTCGAAGCGGGTAACTTCGATGTATTAATTCATACGGCTTGTAAAGCAGGAGATCTATGCCAATTAATGGGAAGACGAGAAGATGCTTTGAATGCTTATGTGCAGGCGCTAGAAATCATGGAAAGCCAATCAGATGAAACCAATGCTACTAATATCGCCTTGGTTAATTTAGGCTTGTTCGAAACGAACCAGACTGACATCGCTCCACTGCTCACAGCTATAAAAAGTTTTCCTTCTGCTCTAAGAACAAATTACGCCGTTTGGTCACATTTAAATCGCTTTTTATCTGGCTACCTTGACATAACAGAAAAAGCAAGTAAAGAAATTTTCACTTCTTGCAAGAGTGAATTGGAGCTTATACTAAAAGTAGCCAAACAGCACAAGGATTGTACAACGAACATGGCACTTTTAGCAGAAAAGGATGTGAAAAAGATGACCACAAAACCTTCAAGAAACGAATTATGATACAGATCTTAAGAGGCACTAAAAAAGCCGTAGAAAATACTTTCATTGAAAGGCAAAATGAAAGTGGAATTTGGATGTATGCACCTACGGACTTCCCTATTGGATGGTTTGGAATCCGTTTGATTATGGATCAGATTGATGAAGAAAGACGCAAAAAAGTGATTGCCAATAACAAAGCGGTGTGCAGTTTCGTAATTCCTTCTTTGATCGACGAATTTAATCAGGAAGAACAGGATGAAAGAGATATATTAAAAGCTCAGGTTTTTTCTCATATGAACAGGCCTTATGAAATATTCGAGGCTATGGCAGCCGTTCTAAAGGAATTGTTGGATGGTGAGGAACACCGCATGTTTATACCAAACATGGCCCCCTTGGATTTTGAAAGTATTCAAACAGTCGTAACCTATCTTCGTTTGTATACTCCCAAAAACTTTCAATTAATTGTTGGTTTTGCTATTGATTTAAAGGCTTCACCTGATGATGAGAACGGAATTATTTGGGAAAGAAATCCTCTGGTTGTCCAAAACATGATCAGTTCTTTCGAGATAAATGGAGAAATGATTGATGTGTTTGAAGATGCTTCGAACAAAACGGATGAAGAACTTTACATTTATCCAAATCTGGATTTCCCTTTACACGCGCATGAAGAACAAAAAGTATTTGATTTATTGAATTCAAATGTAGAATTATCCGCTGCTCAGACAGATTCAATTATGGATACCATTGAAAATAGTTTTGAAAACTATTCCTTTCGAGGTACCATTAGATTGGGGATCATGCTTTCAGAATCTGATAAAAAACAAGTTACAGAAAAGACGAGTCGTTTACATACCTTAATTGCTTCAGCTGCCCATTTCTTTCAATTTAGTCATGACGGAAACCCACCTTTTGATGTGTTCTTGGAAGCTACCTTAAAAAAGGCTCTGGAAGAAGATAAACGACCGGAGATACGCTGCGCATTGCTTTATCGCATGGCGTTTACAAAAGCTGAACGATTGGAAGATGTGGATGGTGGGTTACCATTTGCTAATCTCGCGGTCAAAGAATCCAAGGACTACATAGAAATTGACCCATTAATGGGCAATTACGCAAAATCATGGGCACACATGATTAGAGGATTTATTCATGGCTTTCAGAATAAGCATGAAAAATTCCATGATGACGTGACCACTGCAGTTCGGCTCATACGAGAACAACTGCCGGCACTCGAAAATGCGAAAAGTGCCTCAGACATAAAATGGAAAATCGAATATGATGCAGGCTTCTTCTCTCATGTAAATCATCAAGTCTTTATTTCCGAGGAGCTCCAGCTGTTTGATTATAGCATGAAAATGTTTAGTGAAACTGAGGCCGCCATGGAAAATGTACACCGCATCAACCTGTTTGACCCTTTCCATTGGTTAGACTTCCACCGAAATAAATATCAATTCACAAAAGCACTTGCTTCCGCTAGAAGTGGGATCAAAGACGGTATAAAGTATACAAATGGGATTTACGTTTACATTTATTATTTCAGTGCAGGAGATATCTCTTACCGAGTTGGTGAAATTGAAGATGCTCTCGGTTTCTGGTTGGAAGCGGAGAGAACCAGACCAGTCTACAACGATACCTTTGCCGATTTTTCATTGAACGTGTTTATCGCTAATTGTCAGATATTATTGGGACATCTGGATGATGCTGAAGAGCGATTACTGAAAGAGTTATCCGAAAATGAGGAAATGGATCTTCATTCTAAGCTGGCAACAATTTCTGCACTACGCGGTGATTCAGAGAATGCAACGAGTCGCATGAACGACGCAATTGAGCTTGCGTCTAACAGTGAGGATTTAATGAGCCTCATAACAGTGGCTACATCGGCTGGAAAAATAGAACAAATACTTTCAAATAATGAAGCTGCTATTGAAGCATACGAACAAGCCATGGAGTTCGTGAAAGATGGATACGACGATTATCACCTAATGAATGCAGCCGTTTTGATCGACCTCTATTTGGGTCTTCTAGAATTGACAGGGTATGACGAATCGCTTACCGTTAAATTACTTCAATTAATTCCCAAAGGTGCCGATACACCTGACGCCTGGCAGAGCTTCCCAAGAGCCATTCCTTTCGTTGAAGAATTTATGATTGGTAATCATGAAAATCTAAGTGAACAAGAGAAAGACGATTTACTAAAACCATTTTTCAAATTTGTGGCATTGCGCGTGGATTGCAACATGAAAGTTGATCAATTAAAGCGCACTGTGGTAAGCTAAGACCATTTTTCCATTAGTTCTGTAATCAAGAAATTCGGGAGCCACGTCTCCTTCTCTCTACTTATAGAAAAGTCGATTCCAAGGAATCGACTTTTTTCTTTGTATTAATGTTTCTGGCAGTTATCGGGATGCATCGGCTACTCTCACTATAAAAAGTCAGGTTCGAAGATTCCTGACTTTTTCACTGTTTATACACCTTGTCAAGTAGAGATAAATGTGAGAAAAACCGTAATCTTATTGAACATCAGCTTATTGATAAAACAAATCCATATTTTTAAGCAGAAATAGGTAAAGGAATATTCGACGTTCCTGATCCATTAGCTGCATTTACTGAAAACTTCTCTCCTAGTGTTTTAATA
>JBGCDF010000439.1:0-7081 GCA_045105095.1 Crocinitomicaceae bacterium
TGCGATTGGAAAGTAGTGAATCCCCAACCTCCACATGGTCCACACCAAGTTCCGGTATGTTTCACTAGAAAGCTGCTATTCGTTTTTTCTACTTCCAGAAAATCCGACGAATCTCCATCCAGCTGTGATTTCTTACATGAAGAAAGAGCTAGTGCACCCACTAATAAAAGGGCTGAAGAAGCAAAAATATAAGGTCTAAACTTTGACGTTTTCATATGCGTAATTTATAGGTATAATTGTTCTGTTCATAGTTTGATTCCATTCTAATGGAATAAATCAGGCTCTAATGTAGTGATCATCCGTGAGAAAAAAAAAAATAACACCCACAGATATTGTATTCCTACTGAGATAATTAGCCTAATGACCCAAACGTTGATTTAACTAAGTTATTACAATCTTCCGGCAACAACGAAAGGCAAACGCTTTGAAAACACCACCCCACCAGACACCTGGAAGGCTTCAAACACTCCAACGTAGGTTCCAATTGACGCTTTATTACCGTCATCATTGACACCGTCCCAACTAAACGTCCCTTCAGATCCCAACAACTCAGATTGCACCACACGTGCAATCAAACGACCGCGATCATCGTAAACGGTAAAGTGACCTACATATCCTTCTTCAACCATTGTAAAATTGATTTGAAGAACGTCTTGATAACCATCGCTATCAGGTGAAACTATGTCTTCTGTATAGTTGAAGTCTCCATTCGCCATCACAGGGTAGAACTGGGAATTCACCATTCCTGGTGTTCCGAATCCAGCAGTTTCCGCAGCCGAGTGCCAATTATTTCCATCACTTGATTTTTCATCTGGATCGATGCGTTCAAGCGTAACACCATCAAGGTCATCTAACAAACGGAAATGCCAATCTTCGTTGTAAGATACTTTGTCGAGCACCGTATTATTCTGAATGAGATATACGGTTCCCGAATCATTGTTATACGATGGTAAATCCATTTCGTATAGGTTGTCAGGAACCACGGAAGTGTAATATTGTGCGATTTGAGCGATATCTTCTCCTAGGACCACATAATCATCCGGGGGAATCAAAATATGCTCTTCGATTTGCTTCAAGTTTGAAATCGTATCGTCATCGTGGTTTGCGATTTGATAGTTGAACAAATCAATCAATTTATCGGAATTGTTGTAAATCTCAATCCAATCTTTACCTCCTGTAACAGGGTTCGCTAGAATTTCATTGATGACTAAATCGCCTTTAACCGCAATTTCAGGAAGGGCGAATTCTCCGATGAGTGTGGTTGTATTCATCCAACAATCTGCGGCATTCTGAATCTCGATTGTATAGGTTTGAGAGCCCGAAAGGTTTTGATTAAATTGAAGTATTTGCGATGTTGCTGGATCACTCGGTACAAAGCTATTGCTAATTCCTAGAGAAGGTGTAAAGCTAAACTGCGCATTCGCGAGCGATGTCGAATCCATTCCTTCATTGAAATCTATTATTAATCCATCAGGCGCTATCGCCAACAAGAACGCAATTTCGGGATTCGTTGTATCAGGTATTGTGTCAAAAACAGAGTTTTGCGCTGCTGGTGTTCCACCAGAGGCATCAGTGCTAAGCTGCCAATCGCTCTCGTCTGTGCATGGCGCATTAGGGTTTATCAACTCATAGGAAACTCCTCCATCAATTGAAGCATCGTCCAGCAAATCATCCGTATAGCTTACCCTGTCAAGTTCGACCCCGGTATCCGACCAAATAACTACGTCATCACCAGATAAATTAAACGTTGTGAAACCACTAACGTCTGTTGCAGCTGGAAAAGAATCAATTTCATTGGTTAAAATCATGTATTCACCTGGTAGAAGCCAAGCCGCCGAAATTGTCCCTCCCTGGGTCCATGTTGTATCAGCACTATCCCCAAGTTTCCATTGGTCAACGTTAAAAATCTTATTACTTCGGTTATAAATTTCAATGTAGTCTTCCTCTGGCAAACCAACCACTGGCAGTTCATCAAACAATATTTCATTGATGACTATATCTCCTGGGGCTGGTATTTCAGCAATCAACCATGAAAAGTCTGTCGTTTGCATTCCAGATACATTTGCGTTCAAGTCTTCAACATTCGTAACATTCAAAGTATATACCTCTCCATTTTCAAGTGGACTAGTCGTTGTAACATGTACCAATGCTGGATTTACAAGATCCAAGTCCAATGTGGAGATTCCAGGTTGGGAAACAGTTGCTGGTGGCACGATTGAATAATTCGCTGGTAACACAGCAGAATTTGATTCTAATGCTTCATCAAACAAAACATCAAAATTAAACTCGTCAATGGCGGTTGCACTTACAAGAACTGGGGCGGACAGATCTACAATCTCATCTCCAATGTAGATGTCATCATAATAGAAGTTTTCATCGTTACTTGCGGTGTAAACATTCAAGATTCCAGAGTAAATTCCAAAAGGCGGAGCTGTACCTTCTGATCCACCACCAACCAGTGTAGGACTTAGCCCCCCTGTTGGGTCAACATACAAATCCCATATTCCCGAATCATGTCGAATGACACGTATAGTAACAGGGAAATCCGATGCAGAGTTTATCTGACCAGCAGGACCCCAAGCAATAATAGAATCAACTCCAGCAACTGATTTCTTCAGTGTAATCGAATCAGAAGATCCTGCAACACCAAGTTCAACGTAAAAACCATCTGGATTGGAGCTTAAGTCTAAATTAGTAGCTGTTAGATAAAATCGTCCGTAATTGGCACTTGAAGGACTGAAATTTTGATCTGTCCAAAACTGCCACTCTTTATCGTCCAAGTCGGACATACCGTGCTCGATGTATAAATAAGAAGTTGCTGCACCGACATCCATCAACTGTAATTCGAAATTGGAATTTACAACGTAATTCGTATCAGTTCCATTCCATTCCAGTGGAAACGGACCTGTGAAATCTCCATCATTGAAATTTTCAATAATTTGTCCGAAACAAGCGAGTTGCGTTAAAATAAACACACCAAATAAAAAGTGTCGCATAGTTGATATTGTGTGAACGTAAATATACTAATTTTGGACCGTATACCTTTGTTAAGTAAATCTGAAGGAATTATGAAAGTAGCGGTAGTGGGTGCAACGGGAATGGTAGGAAATATTATGCTTCAAGTGTTGAAGGAACGTAATTTTCCAATTACAGAACTAATCCCGGTTGCTTCGGAGCGATCTATTGGTAAGAAAATCTCTTATAATGGTTCCGACTATTCAGTTGTCGGAATGGAAACTGCTGTTTCCATGCAACCTGATTTAGCTTTGTTCTCAGCAGGTGGAGGAACCTCACTGGAGTGGGCTCCAAAGTTTGCAGAGGTGGGAACAACTGTTGTTGATAACAGTTCAGCATGGCGTATGCACCCTGAACACAAATTGATCGTACCTGAAATCAATGGTGATTCACTAACTGCCGATGATAAAATCATTGCGAATCCCAACTGTAGTACCATTCAGATGGTTCTTGCTTTGAAACCGTTACACGAAAAGTACGCTGCAAAGCGCGTGGTGGTATCTACCTATCAATCGATTTCTGGAACGGGAGTCGCTGCGGTTCGTCAGATGGAAAATGAGCGAAACGGCGAAGATGGAGATATGGCCTATCCTTATCCTATCGATCAAAACTGTCTTCCGCATTGCGATGTGTTCATGGACAATGGATATACGAAGGAAGAAATGAAATTGACGAAGGAAACGAAGAAGATTTTGGACCCGAATATCAATGTGACGGCCACTGCCGTTCGCGTTCCTGTTTCCGGAGGACACTCAGAAGCGATTAACGTAGAATTTGAACATGATTTCGATCTGAGTGAAGTTCGTTCGCTTTTGCATAATCAAGACGGAATTACATTGAAGGATGATCCAACTACAAACATCTACCCGATGCCGAGATACGCTGAAGGAAAAGATGATGTATTTGTTGGGCGTATCCGAAGAGATGAGAGTCAGAATAATACCTTAAACATGTGGGTTGTTTCCGATAATCTCCGCAAAGGTGCCGCTACTAACGCAGTACAGATCGCTGAGATTTTAGTGAAAAAGGGATTACTCAGTTCACCATTAACGGCGTAATTTCCAACTTCTTTTTAGAACTGTTGCGCGGAAATCGTCCAATTGTTCCGTGACACCCTTCCCTCGTAATTTTTGCATGAACTTGAAGGTTCCCTTTCCTTGTTTGTAATCCATTTCGTCTGAAAAGATGGGAATGATACCTAGGAAGTGTACTTCCCGACCGTCTACTTTTATTGGAGTCAGCTCCATTTCTAACAGCATCGGATCGGATAAAAAGAAATGATTTTGCGTCATCGTTTCGGAAAGGGACTCCATATTTGCTCCACATGGCATGGTGTGACCATGTCCGAACCATGTTTCTTTTTCCACCACATACTTAGCTAATCGTTGTATCCACTGGAACACCCAATTCGTGCGCGGATTTGCCATGTCTTCCCACTCCCAATAGCTTGGTAAACAGAAAAACAACTCATTGTGCTCTCGTCCCGCCATTTTTTCCGGAACCGGCATTCTGTATTCATTCAGTCCATTCGTCATTAACACAGAAACGGGGCTTCTTAGCTCCAAATCCAGCATTATCAGGGGTATATCGCCCTCTAAGGTTGGAACATCTTGCACACGATGTGCACCAAAACGCTTTGCTAATTCTTCTTTCACAATGCAAAGATACAACAGAAATCTTCCCAAAAACTTGGTCAATTCATTCAATGTTACTAAATTGTTACCAAATCATTAATCAAGCATTTCTAAATTGTTGATAAAAAGTGTAGGCATACTGACAATCTTTCTCACTCTTGTGAGTTTTTCTTGGTCGCAATCCGATCAGGTTGTTGTCCATTGGCAAAAGTCCATTGGCATGCAAGGGGAAGATGTGCTCAATAATATGATCGAGGACGAGGATGGAAATTTCTATTTCGTAGGAAGTACACAAACTGCTGGAAGCCAAACAACAGATATTCTTGTTTCGAAACATTCACCTGAAGGTTTGGAAATCTGGACGAAAATAATCGGGGCATCTGGCGATGATAAAGGAATAGACATTGAACTTCTAGGTAATACGCTGTTTGTTCTTTCTTCGTCCAACTCAACGCACGGAGCATTCAGTTCAAGTTCGGGTCGCGAAGACATTGTTTTGTTACGGTTAGATTTGGAAGGAAACCTCAAAGGGATGTCTCGTTTCGGAGGAAATTACTCGGATATTCCAACAGACATTACTCAAACCTCAAATGGAGAGTTACTCATTTCTGCTCACTCAGAATCAACGGAAGGGCTTTTGGATCAAAATAAAGGACAGTTTGATGCATGGGTATTTAGACTGGATCGCTTTGGGACCCTGATTTGGAAAAAGAACTTTGGTGGTTCCGATGAAGATTTTTCACGTAGGATTGCAGAGTTATCGAATGGGGAGATTTTGTTATTCGGGCATTCTGCCTCTTATGATGGTGACATGATGCTGAATTACGGTGACCTTGACCTTTCTTTGTTCAAGTTAAGTCCTTCTGGTGAGATCATTTGGGAGCAAAACTATGGTGGACTTCAGGCTGAAGTTGCGGTAGATTTACTCATTGGTAATCAAGAACAAATAATACTGGCAAGTAATACATTGTCGCTCTCGTACGACATTTCCAAAAACGCTGGTTTCTCAGATGCATGGGTCGTCGAAGTAGACGCCACAAACGGAGGTATTTTATGGGAGTGTACGCATGGAAGCGAATACGGTGATTACGCAGCGGCGCTTTCCATGGATGAGTCAAACCAACTGTACATCATGGGGACCACTAATGCGATGATCTTCAGAGGAGAAGAATCATCAGGAAATCGAGACGCATGGATTGCCCAAGTGAACACCCCAAACTCCATCGACCACCTTGCACTCTATGGAGGTGAAGGTTTCGAATCAATTAACGATTTCAGTGTACTGAACGACGGAACTTTTCTGATGATTGGAGGGAGTAACTCAACGAATTATTTGTTCTCTGGTAACAACGGGAATTCCGATGGATGGGTAATGAAAGCCGAATTGAATGATTTGAACGGAAGTTCGGTTGAAGCGGTTACAGCACATCCCAACCCGACGAACGGCGAAGTATATTTAAACCATTTAACGGACACCGATAAAGTTGTCATTTATAGTACCTCTGGTCAAATAATCGATGCTTTCGATGCTACTTCTTTCTCACAAACACTGGATTTAACGCATGTTACTTCAGGCCTTTATTTGGTGAAGATTGAACGCAACAGCGGCTCTGAATTAATTCGATTGATTCGCGAATAGTCGATTGCACTTCGATAAAATGAAGCTGATGCTTGATTACTTGTTGCTAAGCAAGGGCTTGCTCAGTGCACAAAATGAAGGGCTGATCAGTAGAACTCAATCCACCACTTTCTCCAGCATAATCCAAAACGCCTCACTTGAATTTACACAACCCTGAGCAAGCATTTCATGGATTTCTTCTTCGCGCACTTTTGAGTACTTCTTTTTTGATCGGAAGATGGTAATTTCTGGAGCATTATTTACCAATGCATCGTGAATGAAGTCAGCTGTAGACAAATCTACTTTGTCACTTTTTCTGTTCAAGGAAATTAGGTCAATATCCGATTCATTTAGTCTAAAAACTAAGCAAGAAGAAGGTGATCGGTGCTCAATGAATTTCAATTTTTCATATACCTTCTGAAGCACAGTATCTGAAAACAAGCCAACGAGTTTTGCGGCTTTTTCTTTGTCAGTTTGGTTCATTTCGAGCCATTCTTCGTTCGAAACGCCATTCGCAATTGCAAAGTGCTTGAAATCTTCATCAAAGATCTCCATTTCCTCGGTTGTCAGCATTCTGTATTTCATGGCGCAAAGATAAGGAATGTTGACACTTTTTTCAGGGTCTAAAAAAGTGTCCAAAAAAGCCCTTGCGCAGATTTTCTCTTCTAGCGTCCCACTCGAACATGGCGACCTTTTCGATGATCGTACCGATAGCTATCGGTGCGCTTTCTCAAGGTGCCCGCCATCCTCTTCGCTACTCTCAGATTCCAAAATAGGCGCGGTTCAGGCTTCGTTTACGGAATGACGGGGTTTC
>JBGCDF010000440.1:0-4947 GCA_045105095.1 Crocinitomicaceae bacterium
TGTTGGTCAGTTTGGAATGAATCCGATTACCGCCAAGATCAGGTGGAGATATAGAATCTCAGAAGGTTCGAATGGAGAAGTGGTAGTGAAGCGCTTACAGCCGAACATGCAGGATATCGATATGGGAGAAGCCATTGGGCAGTTATGGCGAAGACTGAAAGGGGATAAGTCGGTGGAGTCGGAATGATCTGATTAATAACATGCTACTTTGTTAGTTTTCTTTTTTTTATGTAGACTCATTCACCAAGACACTATTCGATACATTTCATTGAATTCAGATTTTTTTGTACTAAGATTCTCGCTTGTCAGGCTAAACGCTCTAAGCAATCTAAGTCTTACATTCTAGGGACTTAAAAGTTCGAATGTTGATAAAAGTGGAGAGGTATACTATTTAACCTAATTCACTATCAAATGAAAGTCTTTTTAACAATTATTTCTGGTTTACTACTTACTGCTACCATTCAAGCGCAAACATTGAGTGATTTATTAGATTTTGAAAATCTGGTCGGGTTTGATTTGGGGGGAGAAGTGGATAGAATTGAATCGCAGGATGGCTGTCATGTAAAGTTTAGAGTTGATGATATAAACAACGGAGAAGGATTACGGTTTGCAAGGTACAACGATAGTACTTTTAATGGTTATAACTCAAATGATATGAGCCAACCGTTAAACTTAACAGAATGCCCTACGCCAGCTGATCAGAGCTTGACACACATCGCTAATAGGATAGTTGGAAACGGTTATGGTTGTCACTTTTTATCCGCTAATCGACTGAATACTAAGGGACAAGGAAGGAGCATTTTTGTTATTTTTAGTACTCCAATATCTATGATTAGTGGAGAAATACTTGACATAGATATTAGTGAAAACTGGACAGTTATTGCTTATGAAGATGCTGTGTCTCTGAATGATCCTCTTGACACTTTTAATATGCCCTTAGCAACAAACTTTGAACTCGATTCAAGAGGTAGTAGATTTGTTCTTAGTTCTCGAGTATCTTTTAGCGTTTTGGAATTTAGATTAGCTCCTGGTCATGGGACTCATGGAGGCTTTGGGATTGACAACTTAATGTTTTGTGGCTCTTGTTGTCAATAGCGTTCAGCTTTATTGGTTTTCATTAAAGCCTTCTTTCTTTTAAATAAGGTAGGATTACTCAAACAAACAATCAATCCTCAAATCGTGATCCATTATCGCAGCGCTATATTTATTCTCCTTAATACCATGTGTAGTCATCATCGTTAAAAACATTCCTTTTCTACCTTCTTTGTCGGCTTTAAATTCTCGTTTTTTAATTTCTAGACGTTTCATATAACCGGCGTCAATCACGAATTCTTCGTTGTAGAATTTCATTTCGCATAAATTGACCCAGTTGTCGTCACGATCAATAACCAAATCGATTTGGGCCTTTGGATTATCCCATGCATAATTCTTGGAAGCGATTCCTTCTATTCTCAAAGCGCGTTTGATCTGAGTACTATGCTTTAAACAGATCGTTTCGAAAGAATATCCACACCAGATGGCGTATTCTGCTTTTTGATATAATCGTTGCCAGCTATTGCCCTTGTATGGCTGCATGAACTTCAAATAGAATAAACAGTATTCGTCATAAATTCGATAACGCGTACCTTTCAACTTACCTGAATATGAGTCGTACTTTAGTATGAAACCAGATATTTCCAGTTCTTTCAATGCCTGAGAGAACCTTCCACTGGATTGAACACCACATTTCTTCAATAAATCTTTTCGATTGAGCCCTTTCTTTTGTCCGGTAGCAAGAGCATCAATGATCATTTTGTGAAAGGAAGATGTGTCAAAGAGTGAATCGAATACATCGTCAAATTCATCTTCTAGGTAAGCTCCAGGTTGAAAACATAGTCTATCTATTGTGCTAACAGCTGATTCTCCTTTTTGAACCTGTTCGAGGTATTCAGGTATTCCACCAAGTGACATGTAGATTTTTAGAAGCTCATACTCAAGGATTGGATATTTCTTATATTCAAAGAACTCTCGGACTTCTCCCAGCGTGAATGGTTTCAGGTTGATTTTTTGCGTAATACGTTTACTCAGGCCTTTTCGATTTTTGATGAGTTTCTTTACCATGTATGATGCGGAAGAACCGCAAACAACCACAACGAGATCGCTTCGTCCGACACAGAAGTCATTCCAGAAGTTTTCAAATGCCGCTAGAAATCCAGATTTATTCGTAGCGACCCATGGAAATTCATCAATAAAAATGACTTTCTTTTTGTTGCTCTTTCGTAATTGTGAAATATACTTTTTCAAGAGGACGAAACAATCGATCCAATCTTCTGGCTTTTCGTCTACAAATTTTTCAGTAACCTCGTTCAGTTTGGTTTTGAAGTTTTTAATTTGAATAGTTCGGTCTCCCTCACTATATCCAGTCATTGAGAAGATGATTTCTTTTTCGTAAAATTCACGAATTAGAAAAGTCTTTCCGATTCTTCGTCGGCCGTAAACGGCTATTAACTCAGATCTGGAGCTGTTTATAGCGTTGCGCAGGACTTCTTTTTCATTCTTTCTTCCGACAATTTCCTTGGCCATGTTTTTAATTATAGGTGTTCCAAAATTATCAATTTTTATACTTTTTGGAACACTTATAACTAATTTTTTTACGTTAAATTATTTTTATAGGTGTTCCAAATTATGTGTTTTTTCAATATTTTGGAACACCTATAATGATATTCTGAACCAAGAATAGTAGGTTATACATTCTACCAGATAACTAATTTATCACGGCTTTAAGAAGCAATCACGATTGAGTGAACACAAAAAAACCTCGATCCTCCCGATAATAACTATCGGGAAGAAGCGAGGTCAAATGTTATAGTTAGAAAAATCTAGTGTCCCAATGCTGCGAGGTATCGTTCAGCATCCAAAGCTGCCATACATCCAGTTCCTGCAGCAGTAACCGCCTGACGGTATGTTTTGTCAGCAGCGTCTCCTGCTACAAAGACTCCAGCAACATTTGTTTTAGAGGTTCCTGGCTCTTCATACTCAATGTATCCTGTCTCATCCAAGTTGATGTAATCCTTGAAGATATCCGTATTCGGTTTGTGACCAATGGCTACGAAGAAACCAGTACAAGGAATTTCATGTTGTTCACCAGTAGCATTGTTTTTCACAAGTGTACCAGTAACACCTTGTCCATCTCCTAATACTTCAACAGTTTCCGTATTGTAAAGGATTTCAATGTTCTCAGTATTCTTTACTCGTTCCGCCATGATTTTTGAAGCTCTGAACTCATCTCTACGTACCAACATGGTAACTTTCGTACATAGTTTTGATAAATAATGCGCTTCTTCACAAGCAGAATCTCCAGCTCCAACAATAACTGTTTCCTGACCGCGGTAGAAGAATCCATCACATACCGCACAGGCAGAAACACCACCACCTAATTCAAGGTATTTTTGTTCGCTTTCCAGACCAAGGTACTTAGCAGAAGCTCCAGTTGAGATAATTATTGTTCTTGCATGTATTTCCGTTCCGTCATCCGCCCAGGCTTTATGAACATCACCCGAAAAATCAACTTTATCAATAAACCCAAAACGAACATCTGTCTCGAAACGTTTCGCTTGAGCTTCTAATTGCATCATCATTTCTGGTCCAGTTACTCCGTCAGGGTAACCTGGGAAGTTCTCAACTTCGTTTGTAGTCGTTAACTGACCACCTGGCTGTAATCCTTGGTACATAACAGGTTTCATGTCAGCGCGAGCTGCATAAATTGCTGCAGTATATCCTGCGGGTCCTGAACCAATAATCAGACAGTCTATTTTTTGTATATCACTCATTTCGATTGTGTATTTTTCTTATTTGACGTAGCAACAAAAATAATATTTCATGATAGAATTACGTTCTATTCAAAGTATGCTTTTAACATACGTAGGATTTCAAGTGTTATTTAACAAATTCTATTTGTCACTAACTACAATTTTATTTTGGTATTTGACGAAAAAGACACTAGCTTTGTAGCCCTTAATTTCGTAGTAGAATTATGATCGATACCGAATTGTACCAGGCTAAAACCCTGTATCCTTTTCAAGAAACAACCGTCCAATCTATCCTTAAGGAGTTAGCTGATAACGGAAAACAGTTTAATCTTCTTTTTCAATTACCCACGGGTGGAGGGAAAACGGTGATTTTTTCAGAAACTGCAAGACGCTATATTGAAAACGTCAAAGAGAAGGTGTTAATCCTTACTCACCGTATTGAGCTTTCTGTTCAAACGTCAAAACAACTTTCTGCCATCGGAGTTAACAATAAGGTGATCAGCAGTGAAGTAAAAGAAATTCCAGACGAAAGTGAGTATAACTGTTTCATCGCAATGGTGGAAACACTCAACAATCGTTTGAATGACGATAAGAACTTCATCAAAGGTGTAGGGCTTGTTATTGTGGATGAGGCTCACTACAACAGCTTCAGAAAAATCTTCCAGTTCTACGATAATGCGAACATTCTTGGTGTGACAGCAACTCCTTTAAGTAGTAACAAAGCTCTCCCTTTGAATGATAACTATCATAAATTATTGGTGGGTGAGAGCATTGCTTCACTCATTGAAAATGGATACTTATCAAATGCTGAGTCGTATACATATGACGTAAATCTTCACGGATTGAAAATTGGTTCAAATGGTGATTTTACCGTTAGTAGTTCCGATGTTGTATATGGAAACTACTTCATGCAGGAAAAACTACTTTTCGCCTACGAAGAAGTGGCAGTAGGAACCAAAACCTTAATTTTCAACTCGGGGATTGATACATCAATTCGAGTAGAAGAGACCTTTAAGAAGCGAGGATATCAAATTCGTCACCTAGATTCTACATTCAGCGATAAGGATAGAAAAGAGGTGTTGTCTTGGTTTAAAACCACACGAGACGCGATCCTAACATCCGTTGGTAATTTGACCACAGGGTTCGATGAGCCGACAGT
>JBGCDF010000441.1:0-13327 GCA_045105095.1 Crocinitomicaceae bacterium
CCCGAATTTTCAAGGTCATCTTCTCGTATGAATCCGTTTCTTCCCTGTGGCTATATCCGTGCTTATAACCCCATGTCATGTAGAACATCACATTCGTGCACGGATTATTTGCGTAGATGGCTTCAGTGAGTTTATCAACATAAGGGACGATCGTAGAGTCAATTTGATCAGGATCGAATGCCAATTCGCGGCTAAACCCCTGAAGAATGATATAATCCCATTTACGACTCTTTATCGCCTCGTACACTTCAGGACGCTCCTCAGCGTGTATCTTGAAGGTAGCGCTAGATTGTGCACATTTCTCGACAAGCACGTTCTGATTCGCGTCTTTTGCGATTTTATCGAACATTTTGGGCATGTCATTCATGTGCGTGTAACTGTTCCCAATGAAAAGTACTTTCAAAGGTTCTGACTGCGCCGCAACAGTACTTGTGGCGAAAAATGCTAGAATTCCGTTAAAAAACTTTTTGAGCATTATATTCTTGATTGATGTTCTTAAAGTCATAACATTGGTTTAGTCGTTCATGCATATAAATGCAAATTTCAAACCAAGTTACGCTCATATCGTTCAGGCTAGTCGAATTTTCTCAGCTATTTCAGCTAATTGCTCGTGTGTAAAAGGGGTCTTTTCTTTGGTGAAATCCATATCGTGAAGCGAATCGATAGGGATTAGATGAATATGAGCATGTGGAACTTCCAATCCAATAACAGTTACTCCAACTCGATTACATGGAATAGTCGCTTTGATCTTCTTTGAAACAGATTTTGCGAAAACCATCATCTTCGATAGGTGATCATCCTCTAAGTCGAAAATGTAATCAACTTCTAGTTTGGGAATAACCAATACGTGCCCCTCCCGAACAGGGGTAATATCCAAAAATGCTAAGAAATCCTTATCCTCGGCTACTTTATGACACGGTAACTCACCGTTCACTATTTTGGTGAAGATTGAGGCCATTATCGCGTAATTTCTAAGACTTCGAATTGAAGGACACCATTTGGTGTTGCAATATCTGCTATTTCACCAACAGATTTTCCCAATAGTCCTTTTCCAAATGGTGATTCGATACTGATTTTCTTTTGTTTCAAGTCAGCCTCATTTTCTGCAACGATGGTGTAGGTCATTTCTGCACCATTTTTTATGTTCTTAATTTTCGCAGTGGACAAGATGAAGACCTTGGTGTGATCAATTTCCGAATCATCAATGATACGGGCATTTGAAACAACTTCTTCCAGTTTCGCGATTTTCATTTCAAGAATTCCTTGTGCTTCTTTAGCAGCATCGTACTCGGCATTTTCGGATAAATCTCCTTTATCGATTGCCTCACCAATTTGCGCAGATATTGAAGGTCTCTGAACGAATTTCATATCATGTAATTCATCCTTCAACTTCTTCAACCCCTCTATTGTATAGTAGCTGATCTGTGACATATTCTAATTTTTCTAATACAAAAACAAGAGAGCCCTCACGGACTCTCTTGATACTCAAATGTAATAAATTTCTGTTTATTTCAAGCTAATTGTCGCTCCAATTGTGTGGATAACACCGAATGTTCCTGCAAAACGAGCAGCGTATTCGATACCAAGAGCGTTCTTGCTCTCACCAACTAATGCGTCTACTGAGAAACCAGCAGAAGGACCGATCAAAGCAACCGAACGATTCTCAACGTTAAACAAGTTTCTTTCGTAAACGAAACCAGCTCTAAGGTTGAATGCCATCTTTTCAGTTGTCATTCCGTAATCAGCTCCAAGTCTGAATTGATCACGAGAGAATGAGTTCGCTGTAAATCCGAATCCTAAGTTCAACTTATTCGTTTCATCGAAAATGAAGTCGTAAGAAGCTCCAATCGCCAATAGTGATGGCATTTCAAATCTTCCTGAACGTTGCTCAAGAGTTGCAATAACATTTGTCTCAGTGAACTCAACCTGCTGAGCTAAACCATCTCCGGTATAACGCATAGTTGGTCCAACATTTTTCAAGGAGATACCAAACTTGATTTGATCTTGTTCTCCTGTTACGTAACGGATACCTGCATCAATCGCAATTCCCGTAGCTCTCAAGTTCGAAATACTCTCAGAAATAACTTTAAAGTTAATTCCTCCATAGATTGAGCTAGAGAATGAACGTGCATACCCTACGTTGAAGATATTTGATCTTGGTGCAAAGAAACCAATGTTTCCTTCCGGGTTTGCTACTGTCGTGATTGGAATATCACCGAAGTTCAACGATTGAACACTTACGGCAATTACGTCGCTTTCCGAAATGCGTTGAGCAATTCCTGCTGAGTTCATTCCGATTCCAGCACTTCCCATCCAATTACTGTAATTGAATTTGATTTGCGTTTTATCTGTGAACGCTAGACCTGCAATATTCGTATATGTTGCTTCCAATCCGTTCATTTGAGCAATACCCGCTCCCCCCATGGCAGAACTTCTTGCCCATGGATTAATCAACAACTGAGAAGCACCCGCCGATCCTACGCGATCCTCGTTTCCAGCATTCGCTGCGAATCCGGTCATCAACGCAACTCCAAGCACTATTGTTTTTCCTATTTTCATCATTGAATTATTCATTTCAATTCGTTTTGATCAGTTTAAATTCCTTGTAAATCCACTTGACGCATACCTCCGAAGAACTTGAGAACTTTCTCTCCTATTCCTGGAACTTCTACGTGTATCAAGTAAACACCTCCAGCAACAGGAATTGCCTGCCAGTTTTTCAAATCCCAATCAACTGATGTTATAGGACTATCTTTCTTAAAGGTTCTTACAAGCTTACCATTCACGCTGTAGATTGTAACCGTACATCTCTCTGGAAGGTTCGTGATTTTCACACGAGTATCCAATCGAGTGCGCTCATATTCAGAATAAGCGTAGTATGGGTTAGGAACAACATTAATCATTTCAAGAGCTTCAGCTAACTGATCATCGCTTCCCGTGTCAGTAGCGATATCATCCATACTCCATGAGTACATTGGACGTCCACCATTTTCACCAGTAGCAACATAGTTTTTATACTCTTTGTTAACTCTCAACTCTATTTCAACGTCCGTTGGGAAACTCGCTCGATCGCCGCTTCCTTCGTACGCATTGGTTAAATCATATCCTGCGCTCGCCATTGGATAAGCAACCCAAGCAAGACTCGCATACACGAACTTTGCAGCAGTTTGATCACCTCCATCCATCAATCCGTACTGGTTGTACAACTCGTTTCCTGCATTGCTTTCAGCATTTGAACTTCCTGGAATATAAGCTGGGAAGTCAACTGCCGCTCCAAATGGATCTCCATGGATTGACTTGAAGTTGTATCCCCAAACGTAAACTGGGTGCATACCTCCCATGATTGGTGTTCCAACTCCATCGACTAAGCGATCTGTTGGGTTCCATAACATGTCAGCTCCATTCTCATTACCCAAGAACGAGTTCTCCCCGAACGCCATGTACAAACGAACACCTGATTCTACGTCAATCGCATAACCTGGGAACCATCCCATTCCTGTTCCTGTACCGTCGTCGTTTCCGAACTTATCAACACTAGCACTTTGACGTAATTGACCAGGTTCAGCACTATTAACATTTAAGTTAACGTCTCTTCCTAATTCGATTACTGGACATCTTGTCCATTTGCTTCTATCATTTGTGATTACGATATCTACACCAGGAATATAACTGATTGATGCAGCATTCTTCGTACCTGATATAGTATTCAGGTTGTAGTATGCCAACGGCATGTAATCTGCTTGATAACCTACCAATTTGTGCGGAGCAATTGTCCCGTCCAACAGACCAGCGAATACCTTATCATCATCTCCACCTGCCTGATCTCTATAGCTACATGGATCAAGGTATGGCAATGCATTAGGGTTACACTCGTACTGAGCATCATTCGGATCAGTCTCAGGAGTGTAATCTCCTGAACGAATCCAGTTCGTTGGGAAGAACCCATCGTTATCCTGAACACCTGATACCCACTGCAAAGAACTATCTGCATATCCGATATCAGATCTAATCAAATCCGTCGAGTATCTTTCAACGATTCCACTACCCAAGCTAGTGTTGAAGTATGGTTTATGGTGAATTTGAACCGAGATACCCCATTGTGGAATCAATTGTTCGTTATTCGCCTGTATGATAAACTCGGAAGAAACTGATTCTAACAGTGTTCCACCTGGCTGATCAAATCTATCGATCACCCACGATGCTTCCTCACAATCGTTAAACGTAACAGGAATATCGTAATCAATAAAACGACATTCGAAGTAACCGTCTGCCACGTTCAATGGATCAATCACTTTTACATTTAATGGACCTCTTCCATAATCGTAAGAAGGAGTCTCAACAATTCCACTCGCAACGATCGCGTCTTTCGTAGCTTGCGTTAAAGCTAGGTCATTACCACCGTTTCCGAATCCATCCAAACGTGTAATGATTGGGCTCGATCCGTATTCAATGTTTTGGCTAGTTCCGTCTGCCTCAGGCGTCGGGTTGTGTGGAACCCCAGGAACTGACTTAATTGCTGTTCCATCGAAACTCAAACGAGACGAAATGTACGGGATTTTCTGTCCATCCAAGAAAAGTGCATCTGTTGGATCGAATCTTTTGAACTCGTTGTGTGCATATGCAACAGCCACGTAGTAATATGTCTTATGATTCACCAAAGCACGTTCACCTTGTGCGAATGCATCTTCAGTAATCAAGAATGAGTGACGGATACCTTCGTTAGAACCATCCACTTTCTCAATCGGTACAGCGAAACCAAGTTCTTCATCAAACTCAAAGTTCACAATACGCTCGATATCATTTTCAATATCACACTGAGCTACCAAACGAGCCTTCTCTGGATCTTCGATGTCTGCAACACCAGCAGCGTCATCCAATAATTGGAAGATTTGATATCCTTCGAACGTGTATATTTTAGCAGCATCATCAACAATTGGATCAGTAATGTTCACCTCGTCTATTTGAGCATACTCCTCTAAATAATTATTTGAAGTTACTGGGTTCTCAATTGTCAATACCAATTGGTTCTCCAATTCCTGAATTGATAATCTTGGAGCATCCGGTGGAGTCAAGATCGCGAAACATGCATCAAACAATGCTTGTGCTTTCGTATCCGCTCTTTTCATTGCGTCCACAGAAGAGAATAAACTTCCCTCTGTTCCTCGTCCGAAAACGATACCTACAGTAATATTGTTAACAGCTCCAGGCGTCAATGTAAATGGTCCAGCAGACTGAACGAAACGACGGTCACCAGATGGGTTGTTGTTCGTTTCTTCATCCCAGTCGAATCCAGGCTCAATACCTGCAGTCGCCCAGTTCAACGGATCTGAGTCACCAGGGAACATGTAATCCGAAGGAATGTTTGTTCCACCAGTTGATCCAGCAAAACCAGTTCCACCATAGAAGGTCTCATCACCAAATCTCCAGAAACCACTCATGTAGTTGTAGTACTGTGCTGCTGATGATGGATCGGCTTGAGTCGCCGCACCTCCGTTGTTATAGTATGTAAATCCACGCATTCCGTAACGCTCGTTATCTATAATACCATCTCTATATCCGATACCAATACCTGAGTAAACAATTCCGTCATCCTGGATTGCATCCTGAACTGATGGTACTACAATTGAATCTGCAATTGAATCGAAGTATGGTCCAACGTTATCTTTCAAATCAGCATCTTGGTAAGGTCCTTCGAAGACATCATCACCCATTGCTGGTGGATTTTCACCCTATCCTTCTGCACCTCCATCAGTCTCATCGTTCCCGTCACCCTTAAAGATGAATCCAAGTCCTCTAGACACGTCACATCCTGCATAATCATCGAATGCACCACCAATATCAGCATCAAGGTATTGAGAGAAGTACGTATTTTCCAAAGTCTGTGTACCACGGTTAATCAACTCGTAGTTGTAGAATGTCATTCTGTTTACTTCATCAGTCGTCGCAAAAGCAAAAGCCTGTGCTCTAATTTCCATACCGATTGGATCACCACCTGTTTCAGTGTGAATATTTCCTTTATCGTTGAATACCCACCAGTGAGTTTCGTCACCGAACAATGAGATTCTACGATCAACACCACATACGATGTCATCTCTTCCAAGAATATCGTCATACCATGGGTGATCTCCTTCTTCAATTGGTCTGTATACACCATTCCCATCACGATCAAAGAACGGAGCTAGATAAAAATCTTGATTAGCAGCATCCAATCCTGTCGGGTGAGCTGGCCAAGAGTAGATACGGTTCAAAATATCCGCTGTCGGCTGTTCCACTTCATTACAACCTTCAGTAACCAATCCATTCTGGCATTCCCACCAAATATTGAATTGTACTACTTCAGCCTTTCGTATCGTGTAGAATTCATCATACGCGGTACACTCATCTGGTTCAATATTTGCTCCACCAAAATCTCTAACCGCGTCGTCTCCTACTGGAAAGTTCGGATTGTAATTTCCTGAATTTGGAATCACAGTTAACGGTCCTGGCCAAAAGTCGTTTCCTTGACGGAACCTTACGGCTGCAAGTTTCAACTGACCATTTACATCTGTACCTCCCATCCAAAGTGCACCGGCGTATATTGCTCTCAATCCACTTCCTTTTGGCACCTCATACGCAGCTACACTGTTCTGACGATCCTGGAACATACTACCTCCTTGCTCGATAAAGGCACTAACATCGTTAAATGCCATTGTTAATCGAGCTGTTGCTGGAGAACAGTTCGCTCCCTTAGCTTGAGATGAAACGGCGTTTCCATTGTTGCCTTGATTCATCCCGCTGTTGTGATCATTAGGGCCTAGATAGGCAAGTGCATCACTTGACCACAGCAGTGCTGTAGCTCCTAACGTTATTGCTATTAATTGCTTTTTCATAATCTACTCTCTTATGAATTTTAAAAATCGAATTTAACCCCCAAACGAATCGTTCTCGGTGAACTGATGAAATTTGGGTTTTGAATTTTCATCGTGTAATAATCTCTGAAAGATTGTTCATCGATCTGATTCTGAATTGTCGTTTGGCTTGCTGCAGCTGCCAAGTATCCATCATCATCAGGGTTACCAGTTGCTCGGTAAACATTGAGGACGTTGAATTGGTTAAACAAATTCGTTACACGAAGGTATACGTTTAAGAAGGTTGCTCTTTTCTTCCCTTCTTTTCCAAACTCAAGATCAAACGTTCTATCCAACTGTAAATCCAATCGGTAAGACCATGGGAGACGTGAACCATTTGTTGTCCCGTCCAATCCTGCACCGTTTGGTGAGAACTGCCCTTGGTTTGTAATATTCGTTTGTGCTGAGTATGGTGAACCTGAATAAATGTTCGAAACAATGTTCAAACCAGTATTCGCAAAGATTTCAGCATCCTTGATTTTCGGTCCATTATAGTCTTTCCCTGATCCGTAACGGTAATCCATTGTCACAGCGAATGCGTGACGCTGATCGAACGAATATGGGAAGATTGCTCTTAAGTTTGGAATTCCTGCGTTAACAAGCCCAGCTGCAGATGTTGCATCTGATCCCGTTCCGTCAGCAAACTGTAAAGTATAGTTCGCTCTCAATCGGATGTTTCCAGTGCGACGCATATCATATTCAACCGTCATACCTTTAACTGTTCCGAAATCACGGTTACCCCATGTATCGTATGTTGAAGGGAACGCTTCGCTAATTCTTTGTAGCTGTACTTCGTTTCTTTGCTCACGGTAGAATGCTGAGATCTTCAATGAAGACGTTTTAGATAATACTTGTTGGAAACCAAGTTCGTAATCAACCGTTGTTGCTGGTTTCAAGTTTGCATTGTTAATACGTGCACCACGCTCATTCACAAATTGATATTGGAATGGATCGAAACGGAATCCGTTAGTTGGACGAACCGTTAAGATATCGTAGTGTGCGAAGAATGCAGCTTCATCTGAAATTGGGAAAGAGAACGAAACACGTGGCATTACGTTTACTTGCGCCTTGTAATCTTCGAATGCATCCGCAGTCGGAGTTCCACTATTCCATGCATCAAGACCTTGGTCTGTCAAATATGGCTGGATTCCAGATGCACCTTGAATAGATGACGGATCTTCTGTTTCAACACCATTTGCGTCGTACCATACTTGTCCACTTCGGTATCCGTTAATAGAACCTGGGTTATTTACATCATCTACATAAACTACGTAATCATCTCCTACTGCGTCTGGAATATTACTCAACCACTCAATAGTAGGGTCGCCTGCATACTCAGCTCTCGCTTCAGAAACTGATTTTGCTGAGTAGAACAACCATGGATCTTTCAATACTGGTTGGTTCGCATCGAATACATCTACACGTACACCAACGTTGAATACGATGTCACGGAAAGCGAACTTATCCATGATGTAACCAGCCATGTATATCGGTTGGAAAGCTCCAACGAAACGCTTATAGTTACCATTTTCATCAAACTCGTTAAAGTACTTGTTGATATCTGTGTTACCACGAACTTTCTGTCCAGTGTGATCATACCCCCAGTAAGAAACGTATGAGTTACCGTTGTTTAACAACTCATCTGGAGAGAACATATCAAAAGAGTAAATGCTTGGATCGTATTGATCAATATCAATAAATTCTGATCCTGCTCCTCCTTCACTAATCCATCCATTTTCGAATAAATATTCTCTCAAGTTGTAATCAAAGAATGACTGATTGTCTCCTTCACGAGCTCCACCATAGGCACCATTCCCAGCACCAGCAGCATGTCCAGTATTCAATCTATCATAGGTTACTTGCTTGAATGATCCTGCATCTGTTACGTAAGCTGAAGTTGTATCAAGCTCCGTGATGTGGAAGTTCAATAACTGACGAGCTTCCTCCCAGATACCAATAGGTCCGTTAGTATTACCATTAGTAGTAGTTCCTGAAGTCCAGCCTCTATCCCAACGTTGCTCATATTCAAATCCTAGTGAGATCGAGTGATCTCCGATGTTCACAGAACCAGATCCTGTAACACGGAATTGATCGTTCTCCGTTTTACCGAAGAAGTTGTATGGTGTACCAATGTTACTCCAGATATCGTAAACACTTTGAGGAGTATCTCCATTTCTCAAGGCATTACCTTGCTGAATTTGGAAAAGGTTTTGATAGTTTCCAAAAGGATCACCTTCGAAGATGTCATAGTACTGTTCAGTAATCGCTGCTAACGCAGGGTTTGTCTCAGAAGGGATAAAATCAATCTGAACATCTTCGAATCCATTGTGTACATATCTGTATCCGTTTGCTTCTGACGGAGAATCATAAGAAGGAACACGCGTTGTCGTGAACGTTCCTACGTGACCGTAATTAAAGATGTTGAATCCGTGTTTAGGATCGAAGAAATCATCTGTTGATTTCGAGAAGTCAACCATAATACTATAGTTAGCGCTTCTAATTTTTGAACTCGTTCCTTCAGTATTATTTGTGAAACGTTGAGTCAAACGACCAAACACACGCCAGTCTAATGACTTAAATGCTCCGAAGTTCTGGAAATTCAATAAAGATCCTGTGTACGAATAATTGTTTCCAAATGAATAGTTCAAAGAACCTCCAAAAGAAAGGTTTACAGATGGTCCTGTATTCACATCAATTTTGGCTTGACCAGAAATGATGGTATTTCTTGCGTTCATTCTCCAAGGAACTCTTTCAAAATCGTCGTTTCTTAAGAAGAATGCATTATGGAATGTTCCGTTACCTGTTGAAGTAGGACGCAATGGGTTTGCCAATAGCTCGTCACGAACTTCCTTTTTAACTCTCCAACCTCCTTCAGCGAAAGGACGTGGATCTAATCTATCTGTAACGTTTGCTGAAACCAAGAATCCTAATCTTGGCTTTGTCTTATTTCCAAGAGAATCTTTCATCATCCAAAGTGGACCAGAGAACATTCCCTCAATAAGGTTGTAACCGAATTTATCTAAACCGAACACTCGTCCGTCGTATCCGTCAGGATCTTTACCATTAAAGTAGAATCCAGATGTTACCCCCTCAATACTACCGAAGTATTGTGAAGATGGACCACGAGTTGTTACAGAGATAATACCTCCCGTCGCATCTCCGTAGTTCGCTGGCAAACCTCCTGTGATTACCTGAACTTCTTCAATTGCCGACTTTGGTAGGTTTGAAGACCCACGTACTTTAATACCATCAATGTAGAAGTATGTGGCATTTGCACGAGATCCACGAACGCTTATGTCCCCAGAACCCTCATTCGTATTTACCCCTCCGACTGTTCCTGCAACACCTGCTGCAGAACGAACTGGAAGTTTTGCGATGTCCTCACGCGTTACAGTAGAACCAGAAGCTCCACCATCTTTATCGATGAGTGGTACTTTGTAAGCAATTACCTCTACTTCTTCGATGTCAAGGACGTCTTTCGCCTTACCAAGTGCGATATCGTCCAAGAAAGTAATTTTCTCAGAACTAATTTTCACACCCGTTCTCAATTGAGGCTTAAATCCCTCAACTTCGTTGCTGATTTCAACATCGTAAACACCAGCAGTAACTGAATTGATTTGGAATACTCCATCAAAATCCGTTTCGGCTCCGGCCTTAATAGACCCACCTTGTTTCATTACTACTTTGGCAAATGGAATTGGATCCCCAGTATCCACGTCTGTAACAGTCCCTTTGAGAGTACCAGACCCTACTTGAGAGAACCCATAAGACGCTGTAAGCAAAAGGCTTACTAACAATAAGTTCAGTTTTCCTAACATAAGTATAGTTTGTTTTTAAATCGTTTTCCTCCTAGAAAGCCCGTAAATATAGAAAAATTCGTGTTCACTCTCTTAATTGTTAATAAAAATTAAATTGATATTCGCTTAACCTTCTTTAACAAAAGTATGAACTTTTAATCGAGACCAAAAGTTAGAAAACTTACAATTTTAGTTCAATTATACACGTCTAGTTAATTACCGATAGATTTTTGTTCCTTTGCAAGGCATGAACGAATTCAATTTTTGGCAAATTTCCAGCGGCTCGACAGAAGTCCATCTAATGGACTACGGCGATTTTGAACCAGATGAATACACTGACCATCTATCCGACGTGGAACATGCTCGCTACCTTACATTCGGTCATATTCGGCGCAGAAGGGAGTTCATAGCAACGCGTATTCTGAGAAAACGAATTTTAGGAAATCAGTCTATTGAGTACAACTCCATTGGCGCACCTTATATAAAAGGTGTAGGATTTATTTCCATTAGTCACTCTTCTTACCTCGTAGGACTTGCTTTTAATAAGGAATATATGGTTGGGCTTGATTTGGAAACACCAAGAGAGAACATTTTGGATCTTGCCCAAAAATTTCTTGCACCCGTTGAGCATTACACCTTTGATTTTATGAGTAAACTAGAAATGACTAAGGTGTGGTCAGCAAAAGAAGCACTGTATAAACTTGCTGGTCGAAAAAAGATCATTTTTAAGGAAGAATTGATTCTGTCAAAATCAAACACAGGAAGATGGCAAGGTAAAATCATAAATCCTGACCACACGCTTTCTGTCCATTTAGATATATTTGATCATCAGGGAACGGTTGTTTCCATAAATAGTCATAAGGTTGAACGAATCGAATAACATATTTAATCAGTTTCAGGAGCGAAAAGGTCAAGTGGCTGTTCTGATAGATCCTGACAAGTATGCAAATCTGAAAGAGCTAGGTGAACTTTTAAAGAAAACTGCCTTTGCCAGCGTTGATTATTTATTCGTTGGCGGAAGCACGGTTCTTCGGAAAGATTTTGTTTCAGTGATCCACTACATCCGGTCGAACTCCTCTTTGCCTCTGGTGATTTTTCCAGGAGATTCGAATCAGGTATCAGAAAATGCTGACGCCCTTCTCTATTTAAGTTTGATTTCGGGTAGAAATCCAGATTACTTAATTGGTCACCACGTTCAATCAGCACAAGAAGTTTACGCTATGGACATCGAAGTTGTTCCAACTGCTTACATTCTGGTCGACGGAGGGAATTTATCTTCTGTTGCCTATGTTAGCCAAACGACTCCAATTCCGCGCGATCATGGGTCGATCATAGTGAACACGGCCAAGGCTGGAATATTGCAAGGAAAGAAATTGATTTACCTAGATGCGGGAAGTGGAGCTAAGGAAAGCATTCCTCCATCTGTAGTCAGAAATTTGACAACTCTTCCTGCACCCATAATTGTAGGAGGTGGCATCCGTTCGCTCAGCAAGATGGAAGCACTGCGAGATGCTGGGGCGAATGTAATCGTTATTGGTAACAAGCTCGAAGAAGACATCGACTTTCTACTAGATATTCGCGCTTTTAAGTCCTCAAACTAAAAAAGCGACCCTTCCGACTCCGATAGTTATCGGAACAGAATCAGGATCGCTCTATATTCTATATTGCTGAATTACATTTTCACATCCACCTTTCCATTCTTTCTTTTCAGAGGAACCATCATTCGCTCATCTTTCACCTGTGCTTTTTGAGCAACCTTTGCCTTCCCGCATCGAGCGGTAGTTCTTCGGACGTCATCTTTACGCATCGGTGCCAACTTCAGCTTTACGTTATTACCTGCTTCCGCACGTTCGATCACGCATACTTTTTCTTTTTTGGGAGAATCGATGTTTTCAGATTGCTGTGCAAACAATCCAACTGAACAAAACATCATTCCAATTATCGCTAAACTTTTCATATTTCCTGTTTTACGAAAGAGTCAATTGTAGTCGCTTCTTTCTGGTTTCGCTTAACACTATTCAAAATACGTTCCAAAAATTGCGGAGCACATAGAGATAAGGCTACTCACAGGATACTGTGCAGGACTTTTCACTATTTAACACATTCCAAAAAATTAAATGCTTAGTTTAGGGTATGATATTAAAACGAATTGCAGCCGTGTGTTTTGCCATTGCTTTTTTGATGGCCATCGTGCTTTTCGCGCGTGTGGGGACACAATACATTTCGATACCAACGGCGAGAATCGTTTTCATCGTTTCTGGGGCTATCGCACTCGTCCTAAATCTTTTCAGCTTTCAGTCTGGAAAACACAACCCAACCTTTAATTTGGTCTTCTGGCTAGGGAGTATCGTGTTGTTCGTTGGATTGATCTTTCAATTCATGCATTGGCCCTACAGCCGATACATCATAATTGGAGGCCTAGGAATTACAGGAATCTCCTATTTCCTTGGACCAACATTAATCACTGGAGAATCCGACAACTCGGATGTGCTCGACGACCCTAAGAATCACTCATAAACTGCCTTCAATGACATATCAAGGCTCTCAAAGCTATGCGTTAAAGCTCCGACGGAAATGTAATCTACTCCTGTTTCTGCGTAAGCGCGAATTGTATTAATGGTGATTCCACCAGACGCTTCCACT
>JBGCDF010000442.1:0-7670 GCA_045105095.1 Crocinitomicaceae bacterium
CTCCAACTCCGATAACATCGTTCTGAATTTTGATTCACTGATTGTTCCCTTCTGATGAGCCAATGAAAGTGCCATCAGGGTAAGTACCGTCACCTGAGCGGTAAAGGCTTTTGTTGAGGCAACACCAATTTCTGGCCCTGCATGAGTATAGGAACCGGCATCTGTGATTCTTGAGATTGAAGAACCAACGACATTACAAATTCCTAGAATTGTTGCACCCTTCGATTTTGCCAATTCCAGTGCTGCCAAGGTATCAGCAGTTTCACCTGATTGAGAAACGGCAATCACGATATCATTTTCACTGATAATAGGATTTCTGTAGCGGAATTCACTCGCGTACTCGACTTCTACATTAATTCTTGCCAAATCTTCGAAAAGATACTCACCAACAAGACAGGCGTGCCATGAAGTACCACAGGCAACCATAATTACACGTTGGGACTTAATGATTTTCTGCTCGTAATCTTTGATTCCGCCCAGTGCAACCCACCCTTGTTCAGCATTCAGACGACCTCTGAAACAATCTTCTATTGATCGAGGTTGCTCATGAATTTCCTTCAGCATGAAATGTTCGTATCCTCCTTTTTCCAATGCCTCCAAGTGAAGTTCTAATTCCTGGATATATGGTGTTTTCTCAATATCATCAATGCTGTAAAGCTTCAACTCTTCTCCACGTTTGATCACAGCAATTTCTTCGTCATTCATATAAACGACTTGCTTCGTGTATTCCACGATTGGAGTTGCATCCGAAGCCAGGTAGAAATCACCTTCAGTCCCAATTCCAACAACTAAAGGGCTACTTTTTCGCGCTGCAATCAACTTGTCCGGCTCATTCTTTGACATCACAACGATGGCGTAAGCCCCTACAACTTGTTGCAAAGCAAGACGAACTGATTCCCCTAATTTGTGCCCTGTTTTCGCCCGAATATCGTCAATCAGGTAACACAATACCTCTGTGTCTGTATCACTTTGAAATTCGTAACCTTTGTTTAATAATTCTTGCTTGATGGAATCGTAATTCTCGATAATTCCATTGTGGATAATTGCAAGGTCTCCATCCTGAGAGGCATGAGGGTGAGCGTTGATGTCATTTGGTTCACCATGTGTTGCCCAGCGCGTATGCCCAATTCCAATTGATCCTGAGGTGTTTTTATCAGAAGCGAATTCTTCCAGATTAGCAACTTTTCCTTGCTTCTTGAAAATATTCAACCCGTCCTCGTTATACAAGGCAATTCCAGCACTGTCATAGCCACGATATTCCAGTCGCTTTAGTCCTTTGAGGATTATTGGATAGGCTTCTTTTTGACCAATGTAGGCAACAATTCCACACATAATGAGATATTTAGAATTCAGTATAAAGGAGGCGCAAAGACGGTTTCTCTTTGTTTATCGTCTCAGGTCCATTGAAAATAATGCGATTTCCTAACGAATTGAATTGAACAGGAGCGGTGATTACATATAAAGGTGTATTTTCCAGCTCGCCGTCTATGATACGTTGTATATGAAAGCGTAAATTGAAAGTATAGCTTTTACTCAGTGAACTGTATGAAACAATGTCCACTGGAATAAACTCGTCCGCATCACCATTAGCAGCATCTGGGTTTTTACGCGCAATAGACAGTGTTTGTGGAGGTTCGAATTCCACTCCCGTTTGATGTGAAACAGCCAATTCCAAAGCCGCTCCATGAAGGACCGTGTTTTCCGAGATATTCGATAGTCCAGGTATTTCAAGGACTGCTCTATTCTTGAACGATTGGAAGTAGTATTCTTGCTGACCCAATGAAGTATCATCAAGTACATTTTGAACGGGTGTCATCGCGTTGTCCATGTCCACTTTGTTGAAGTGGGGAGTTTCTGCGTTGATCACGAAATCATATACTTTTGCTTGACCATCTTGTTTGTAGTAGACCGTCATTTTGGAGTTAGTAGCTTTCAAGTCGAAGTAGAATACTCCACCTTCTCCTGACGCTTGCGTTCCATTGGATGTTCGAATGTGCAGGCCTTTGAAATATTCGGAAAATGCTTCAGCCGTTTCGAAAGAAGTGGGCATGGAAGCTGCGTCTTGCATAAATGTTTTGGCCTTGTTGGTATCCAAATGAATGCGCAATTGTGAAGGAACTTCAGCGCTATCAATAATCGTTACATTTTCAGGGTTCATATTGAGCACCTGAAAATTGGGGTCGACCCAGTTCGTCAGTTCGTCACTCGATACAGAACTGAATTGATAGTAGTCAGAATCGTCTTCATTACTAATACCGTTTACATCGTCAATTTCGAACACCTCGATCGTTTGATCTCCAGTTTTTCCATAAAACCCAGAATAAACCAATCCTAAAACGAATGAATCCATCACAATAGTGGAAAGATCTCCAAAATCTGTAGGAAATGATTGAGGCTGTAATTGCGAGTAGATTTCCGCTGTTACCATTCCAAAAGTAGGGTCGTTATACGAACCCAATAGAGTGGTTACATTGTCTTTTGTGCTCGTAGAATCTTCCGAAAGGGTGTAGGTAATCAACGAAAAAGTATCGATCCCCCCTGATGCCAGCAGATCATTTTGATCGATGGTATTTGAGCCAATCTGATTTTCTTTCTTCTTACACGATACGCTAACAAGAGCGATTAATAAAAAAGTAGCGGAAAAGACAATGCTTTTCCGCCACGTAAATGAATGTTTTTTAGTCATATTATATAAGGACTTCTGCTTCAATTATTTTGTCTAGGAACTCTGAAGTCTCTTTCACTTGATGCTCTTCGGCAACCCAATCCAATTTCGCGCACTCTGCGTTATCGAAAATTGAACGGAGTTCAGGACTTAGTTCTTCACTTCCAACGCTAATTCCATCAGCATATTTTGCTGCGGACTTAGAAATTGCTTCAAGTGAAGGCTCAGTGAGATCAGTAATGACATCATCAGAGAACCCGTCAAATTTAAGTTTTTCCGAAAATCGCCCATCCCAATTATTGTTAAACCCTTCGTTGTACATGTGGTACACCACTCGCGTGTTTGCAAAGTGAGGGTCGTCCTTGTATAGATTCTTGATATACATTGGCATCAAAGCTGTCATCCATCCACTACAGTGAATAACATCTGGCTGCCATCCTAGTTTCTTCACAGTCTCTAAAACACCTCTATTGAAGAACATTGAGCGCTCGTCGTTGTCTTTGTGCTCTTTTTTCTCGTCATCAACAACTGTGTTCTTGCGTTTGAAGAACTCATCGTTATCAATAAAGTAAACTTGCATACGTGCAGCTGAAATTGATGCTACTTTGATGATTAGTGGATGATCTTTGTCATCGATAATCATGTTCATTCCTGAAAGTCTAATTACTTCGTGAAGCTGGTGTCTTCTTTCGTTGATCACTCCAAATCTCGGCATAAACACCCGAATCTCTTTCCCCGCTTCTTGTATCCCTTGCGCCAAATTTCTAGCTGTTGTAGAAATCTCTGATTTAGGTAAAAATGGCGATATCTCCTGCGAGATAAATAGTACTTTCTTCTTCTCCATAGAAAATTTATTGATAAAAACTTTACAAAAATATAGAAAAAAAAGCGGAAACTCAACAAAAACGGATAGTTTTGTTCGCCTTTAAAGTATTGAAAATGGGGGATTCACAAGTTTTTACAAGCATAAAGTCTTTGCAAAGGAGATTGCACAAAGACCAAGACAATTCAACGATTGGATTCTTTCCAACAATGGGTGCTCTGCATCATGGGCATATTGCTTTGGTGAAACAGGCCTTGCAGGAAAATGACACAGTCGTGGTAAGCATTTTTGTCAATCCAACACAATTCAATAATCCAGATGATTTGGCAAAGTATCCACGAATGCTCGATAAGGATCTTGCACTGCTTAATGAGGTAGGGGATATTGTTGTTTTTGCTCCGGACGTGGATACAGTGTATCCCAAAAATTACGAGAAGTTGGAAATCGAATTGGGCAAGCAGCTCGGTGAAACCATGGAAGGTGAATTTCGTCCAGGACATTTTGACGGAGTCATGAATGTAGTCAAACGATTCTTCGATATTGTCAAGCCAGATCGCGCATATTTCGGCATGAAGGATTTTCAGCAAGTTGCGGTCATAAAGCATATGGTCAAAGTGACCAAAGATCCAGTGGAAATAGTCGTTTGCGAGATTGTACGCGAAGAGAGCGGATTGGCTAGCAGTAGCAGAAACGTTCGATTGACAGAAGAGCAAAAGGAAGAAGCATTGATCATTGTTCAAACATTAAAGTATCTGAAATCAGTAGTTGATAAATTTCCTCCACAAAAGGCCTGGAAGAAAGCGAAGCAGTTTTTCCGTGATGGAAACTTGGAGTTGGAGTATTTGGAGCTTATCCATCCCCTAACTTTGAAGCGATTGGAAAAATGGGTTCCGGGAGCTCATGCGTGCATTGTTGCTTATGCAGGAGAGGTTCGACTGCTTGATAATGTTCAACTCATTCCCTTTGCCGAAAAATAGCGTATTTTTGTCCCGAATTAAACGAACAGCATGTTAGTAAACGTCGTAAAATCTAAAATCCACCGTGTAAAAGTTACTCAGGCGGATCTCAATTATATTGGAAGTATCACCATCGATGAAGAGTTGATGAAAGCATCGAACATCATCGAAGGAGAGCGTGTTCAAATTGTCAACGTCAACAACGGAGAGCGCATTGAAACATACGCGATCAAAGGTGAACCAAAATCTGGAACGATTTGTTTGAACGGTCCTGCTGCACGTCGTGTAGCTTGCGGTGATATCGTAATCATTATTGGATATGGAATGATGGATTTCGAAGAAGCAAAATCATTCAAACCTTCTTTGGTGTTCCCAAATGAAGAGACAAACTTAATCGACTAGTTCTTTTGAAGAATCAACTCATTAAGATTTTAAAAATTGTCATTCCAATTGGAATTGGACTTTACCTTACGTGGTATTTCATCGATGGAATGAGCCCGAAGGATATCGAGGACATAAAAACATCCTTTCGCGACGCGAATTATTTTTGGGTTGTTTTGAGTTTGATTATCATGTTTTTGAGTCACTTCAGTCGCGCTTATCGGTGGTTGTTTGTGCTAGAACCAATGGGGTACAAGCCCAAACTGATCAATTCCTATCATGCAGTGATGTCTGGCTACATTATTAATTATACTGTGCCTCGTTCTGGCGAAGTAGCCCGAGCAGGACTAATGGCGACCTACGAAGACATTCCTTTCGAGAAAGGTTTCGCAACGATTGTTGCAGAACGTGTGATTGATTTATTGATGTTCGCCATTGTCTTTTTTATCTCTGGTTTACTTCAGGTGAATAATGATGAGATCAAAAACATCACTCAACAAGATGGTGAGCCGAGTTACGTTATTTGGTACATTTTGGGCGGGATGTTTATCCTTGGGATTATTGGTTTGGTGATCTACCTGAAGAACCAAAAAGTAAAGAAATTCGTCAACGAAAAACTACTAGGATTCTGGGAAGGACTCAAGGCAATCTGGACGATGAAAAAGAAATGGGCATTTCTTGGGCATACGGTCTTCATTTGGTCCTGTTACGTTGCGTCGATTTGGGTGATCGCTCAAGCTTTTCCTCAGACTCAAAATATGCCAATTGGATTGGTGTTTGCAGCGTTTGTCGTTGGAGCAGCGGCCATCGGTGCTACGCCTGGAGGCCTTGGATTGTATCCTCTTTGGATTACTGGGGCACTCGCGGCATACGGCTACGATTTCAAGGCATTCGGAGCTTTCGCTTGGGTCACACAAACCGGATTGCTGGTCGTGCTTGGATTATTATCGCTATTTTTAATCCAACGTCAACCCAAACAGAATACGGCGCCCAACAATGATCAATAGAACCGATTATCTCGAAGGAAAAATCGCTACGCTTGAAGAAGCGAAGAAACAACTGGAAATTTGGAAACTTGCCTCTAAAAAGGTCGTGTTTACTAATGGTTGTTTTGATATTCTTCATAAAGGACATGTGACCTATCTTGCGCATGCTGCGCAGCATGGAAATCGCATGGTGATTGGTTTGAATACGGACGATTCCGTAAAACGACTTGGTAAGGGAGATGACCGTCCGATCAATAGTCAGGATGCAAGAGCTACGGTTTTGGCTGCCTTGAGTTCTGTGGATTTGGTCGTTCTTTTTGATGGAGATACACCATTAGACTTAATCCGAGAACTGAAGCCTGACGTTCTAGCAAAAGGTGCCGATTACGATCCAAACGAAACGGATCCCTCTTCCAAAAAGTACATCGTCGGTTCGGATATCGTAAAAGCAGATAATGGTGAGGTCGTTGCCATTCCCCTAGTGGATGGATACTCGACGACTAAAGTCATCAACCAACTCAAAAAATAGCTTGATAGGATCAAAGTAGATCTCAATTCACGTAATTTCTTTCTGAATACCAGCACTAGTTGAAAGTGGTATTTATCATTTCGAATTGGTATACTGAATGCAATAGTAATTCGCAGCTAAACATGCCGCGTAATTTCAGGGTAACTTCTGTATGGGCTGGTAAGGAAATGCCTATCGGCTAACTTCTCATTTTTTTTATCCTCACGATTCAGCGTTTTGTCCACTCTCTGCGCATGTACGTCCTCAAACTAGAAATACGTTCAGGGACTTTTTGTAGTATGAGTTCTGTAGCCTGATGAATGTCAGGAAGGTGGAGTCCGAAAAACCAAAATAGAGTAGGAGAACTCAATATTCTGAACAATGAAAAAGAAAGAAACGAAAAAGGAACTGACGGATTTCGCAGAACAAGCATTAACTGCAGAGGAATCTCAAACAATTCAAGGTGGAGGAGTGGCTTCAATCATCATAGAAGACGCAGAAGGGATCTAGCCTCAGTGCGAAATAGTAAATCACTTAAATTTTGTAGACATGAAAAAGAAAGAAATGAAAAAGGAACTGATGGATTTTGCGGAACAAGCATTAACGATGGAGGAGTCTCAAACGATTCAAGGAGGAGCCTCTTCGATCATTATAGATGATGCTGAAGGGATCTAGCTTCATATTAAACGAGTAAATCACTTAAATTTTATTCACATGAAAAATAAAGAAACAAAAAGAGGAATAGCAGCATTTGAAAAAAACGAGATGACGATTGAAGAGTCTTATTCCATTAAAGGGGGGCAAGGGCTTTTGAATATCGTTGAAGACGCAGAAGGTTTCATCGTTGAAGAAGATGCAGAAGGTTTTTAGTCATTAGAAATGAAGTATTGACCGAATTGCGCGTCAAATGCTAAAGCAGGGAGCTCACTCTCTGCTTTTTTTCTTGGTAGAATAAAACCTTCCCTACATGACTTGATTTATAAAGCCAATTTTCCTTATTTTGCAGCTAAAACAATCTAACTAATATGAAAAGACTTTTACTTTCTACACTTGTGCTTTTTAGCGCTGTGTCTTACATACAGGCACAAACAGTTACTTATGACATCGTTTTTGATTCCCTAATTGGCTTAGAATTAACCTCAGGAGATATTTGCACGGCTCCCTTCACTATCGAAGAAGCGAAGCAAATTTCAGGTGGAAACATGTGGGGAGGAACTTGGACAAGTACCAATTCGGGAACGGCAACTTCTGTCCTTATTGAATTGATGTTTTCAGATTGCTTTACTACGTCAGATCGTCCAACAACCTTGAACGGAACTTCTAGTAATATGGTTGATCCTGGACCTGTTGT
>JBGCDF010000443.1:0-2518 GCA_045105095.1 Crocinitomicaceae bacterium
CAAATCTCCCTCTCGCTACAAGTAAAACGATCCTTAAGATGATCGTTTTTTGTTTGGTATTGTCTTGATGCTTTCGCATCGGCTTCTCTCGCTACAAAAGACAGTCTATTAAGGCTGTCTTTTTTGCTTTCGGGAGATTAGAAGCAGCAATGACGTTTAAATAGTGATCGATTTTATTCAAATCTACAAATTCCGAGTTTCACATAAGTTAATGCGATAGAACCGTTTGAAGACTGATGTATGTATTCTTGTCTTTTTTGACATTTTGCTAATTTAAGTTCTAGCAAGAATAACTTAACTCACTGTCCAGTCTAATGTGGCACTTCCAGTTTTGAGACAGGTGATATCATGGCGACCTAGCAAGAAAAAATCGAAGAGCTCTTTTTGTATTTGATTGAATTAAACAAGAAAGGGCCGTCTTTTCAGACGACCCCATTTTGGCACCCAAATCATCTGTTAGCAAGCCGCTAGACAGATAGATTTAGCTGGTTCTGGTAAGACGCTACACCCCAATTGACATAAACCACTAGGATTTACTGTTGAAGAAGATGCACCAAGATTTGCAGTTCTTAAAACTGGCTTTGATTGAATTGGTAAAATCATAATAAAAAATTTAATTGATTAATAATTATATAACTATACTCTACTTTAGAATATACAAGGGTTGAAATCCAGTTTAAGTTCGTATTTGACCTTGCACTGGAATTGAATTGAATACAATGAATTCCAAAAATTCATTGTAGTTTTGAACTCATAGGTGTTTATGAATTCGTAGGAAAGTGTTTAATACACAGACCAAGATCTGACTTCACCTACCGTTACAGGAACAACATCACTCACATCAACAGTAAATCTGTATTGCTTTCGAGCTGTTGTAAGTCGTTCTTCTGGGTTAAAGAATGTGAGCACAACATCATAACAATCGGCACCCGGACGGCAAATAGGACTTTTTGTCGCAGAAATATTATCAAGTTCCAGTTTATGTTTAACAGCATGCGCAAAGACCTCACTTACTTGATAAGCATTGGTTGCTGCATAGTTCAGTGCTCTGTCTTCTGCACTCACACCAAAGTTTTGCATATTGTAGTAAACTTGATTCAAAAAATTTGATATGCTCTGAGTTAACTCCTTATCAGAAGCTTTTGATTTAGTAGCAATGGTCGCCGATTTGATTAACACCTCGGTTTTCCAAGAATACATTCCTCTTAAGTTTGGAAAGAGATTTGGAACGCTTTGTCCATTTAATAGCGTTGTTTTTCCTTTATTTAAACCGGGCACCGAAATGCGTTCAATCATTCCTTGCGATTGGTCTAATAAGAATTTTCGGATTCGTTCATAGGTCGTTATTGAACCTGATCCATATGGAAGGATTCGGTAAATAGGGGTTGAATCAATGTTCAAAGTCCAAATGATTTCTTCTGCGTCCCAAGGATTATCCGTCAAATAGTCCAGAAGAGCTTTTGGATCATTCGGGTTTGCTCCTCCCATCGATTGAATGAAGGAATCTCTATGAGACTCACTTCCAAAATCATATCCAACAGTTCCTAATGCATAGGTTAATGCTGGTCCTGTACTTTTTCCGCCGCATCCGCAATCAGCTGGATCAATACTTTCCAGTGAAGCTTGTGCCTGTGGGAGTACATTATCTTCCACAATCATTTCAGGTGTTTGGATTACTGTGTTGTTTTCCATTGTTCGTGTGTTTGTTTGATTAGAGTTTTTAGTTGTTGTTTCACTAGTGCCACCAACTGCTGGGATTTCCATAGAGAGAGAAGGTGCTATTTCACTTTCGTTAGCATCGCTTTCGATGTTGAACTCTTGACGTGATTCAGTTGAATAACTTTCTTCCATTCCTGATACGTCTCCGCATGGTTGTAAAGTTCCTTTCAAACCCATTGACTCGGGGGTCTGGATGAATACTTCTTTGTCTGTATTTGTCATATTAATTGTATTTGTTACGTAATTATGTTCGTCAATGGACGACGCTTTAATGTTTAGTTCACTCATAACTGCTTTTAAGGCATTGGGTAGATTTAATGATCCTCTCATAAAGCGACGGCAATCATTTTTTTGATGTTCTATGCAAGGATCTGATGTTTTTTCAAGGATTGATTTAATATGGAATGCGTTCGGTTTTACGCCGTGATCAAGCTGCAAGCTCATAAGTAGGCCTAATACGCCAGTTACAATTGGCGTCGCGTAACTAGTTCCACCTCCAGTTTGGAAAGTTCCGCCATCAACTGAAGCCGCAGTTAAGTTTTTACCGAGAGCAAGAATTCCATTGACTTTATAGGGGCCACCGTAATTTGTTTCGGGAGTAGGGTTTCCATTTTCATCCATTGAACCCACGGCTAACACCTGCTCGTTGGCCGCCGGAATATGAATACAATCGCAACCATCGTTTCCAGCTGCAGCAACAATCAAAACACCAGCTTTTGAACACTTATCGATTGCTTTCTGAAGGAAGAGGTTGGCATCGCCTGTTTTTGAAAATTGACCTCCACTAATATTGATGATA
>JBGCDF010000444.1:0-13924 GCA_045105095.1 Crocinitomicaceae bacterium
GATAGCTCATCCAAACCAACTTGCGAATCTACCAATACTACTAATGTATCTGAACAACCTGCTCCATCAGTAACAACTACTGTGTAATCAGTAGGACCTGACAATCCAGACGGATCTTCAACAGTTCCTGCACCGTTATCCCACTGGTAAGTGAACGTTGGTGTTCCACCAGCTACTGTCAAGTCGATTGCCCCGTCATTTCCAGCAATTTCATCCGTACTTGTAGCAGTAAGAGTCATTGCTGGGTTTTCAGTTACGTTGATAGAATCAGTGCTTACACATCCGATTGAATCAGTTACTGTTACAGTATATGACCCACCTGTATTGATAACAGTAGTTTGAGTTGAATCTCCAGTTGACCATCCGTAAGTACTGAATCCTGCACCAGCATCAGCTGTGAAGTCTCCACCTGGACAGAAGCCACCGTCAGCAACACCAGAAATTGGTGTGTTATTGATAATAACCGCAGAATCAGAAACAGTACATCCTGATGCATCAGTGATATCATAAGAATACGTTCCTGCTGGAAGCGAGTCAATCATAGCAACATCTGTATCTCCAGTAGACCAAGACACGTTGTATGCAAGTGCTAATGGCGTAGCGCTACAGTTTCCGAACAATACGTTTGGACGACGAGTAGAGAAACCTGTAGTGTTGTTAGTTCCACATACCGTTGCGACATCTGCTCTATAATAGTGCGATGCATCATATCCCACATCAGTTTGGTGCGTAATAGTGTTACGCGTAAACCCTGTGTTGTTGAAACATGTTTCCATTACGATATTTGAAACCCCATCCCAGTAATAAGCCTGAGGGAAAGCTAACCAGATTGTATCCACGGACACTCCGATTGTGTTTGATGGATAAACTTCAGTTAATCCATCAAACCATAAATTGGTTAATACTGTATCCGAAGTACATCCCATCTGTACAGAGAAGTTCTCATATACCAAAGTAGAAGTACTCAAATCAATGATTGGAATACCAATACTATCAATGTTTCCTGCAAGGTAACCTGCGGCAGCTAATTCATTCGCTCTGTATAAGAACTGATGACGTGCTCCCCAGTACCAGTTACCAAAAATAGCTGGATACTGTGTATCGCCATTTTGGAAGTTTGTTGCTGTATCAGCTTGAACTATACTTCCAACAGAATCACAAGATAAAATTGATAATCCACAATCCTGTATAATTGGAACACCTCCCCAAATAGAGTCTAGGGAGACCATTCCAGTCGAATCACCAATACATACGATATCTGTTGAGGATACTGTAGCTTGAATCAACGAAGGCTCCGTAATAGTGTCACAAACGACAATTGTATCGTTGTTAGCATCAATAACTGTCACACAGTGAACACCTGCAGATGCATTGAACAATGTGTCACCAGTACTCATATTTGTAGTATCACTCCACATATATGTTAATGGGGCAATTCCATAAGCAGTAGAAACAACCATTTGTCCATCGTTACCACCGTTACATGTTACATTAGTAATACTAGAAATAGAACCTTGGAACACAGTTTCAATAAAAGACACATCATCAATCGCGATATCATGTGTGAAACTTGTTGTACTGTTGTCTCCGCGCCATTGCACGTAAATAGTATCTCCAGAAAATGGAGTTAAATCGACCAATCTTTCGAACCATGTATCAGAAGTTGATAGCAGATCAAAGTTATCAACTTGCGTCCAAGTAACCTGATCATTAGATGCGAAAACAGACATTGAATTGAACGTTGCCGAAGCCGTCCAACTGTGCGCCCAATAACGCAATTCAACACCACCAGTAGCCGCAGTTGCATCAATACCTGGAGAAGTCAAGGCAACATTTGTGTTGGTACCAAATCCATCTTCAACGTACATGTAAACACCCGTACCAGAAGTATGGTCAGATGAAGGTCCTGTACTAGAACTTCCAGTCGCATTAGATCGACCGTACCAATCTTGAGCGTCATCACTTGCTTGCTCATTTACCCAATCTTCAACCAATGGAAAAGGTTCAGCACCTGGTCCAAAATTGACGTTATCTGTGGGAAACGCATCGAAACTTTGCGTGTAAGGCATTGTGTAGATCTGAGCACTTGCTGCAAATCCAAAACCTGTTAATACTAACAGGGAGAGTAATTTTTTCTTCATAAAGCAGTTTTTAATGAATAAATCAGAGTAAACTTAGATTAAATTATTGATACTAAAAAATTATTTTTTCGTTAATATCTGTATTTTATACAATAAGTAAAGTTAATAATCTTGCATTTCCCTTTTTACAAAACTGCGCATTTCTTTACTTTAGTGGTTAGGTATAATTACTCATTCTTGTTCTAGATGAAAATTGACCTGATTTGATTGAACGAATCGGGTTTAGTATTGTATATATAGTCAGGAGGATAACTTAATTAATACACATGAAAAAAGTAATAGTACTAATAATGACGATTGGTACAGTATTTAAGGGAATGTCTCAAAATGAATTTACTTTTGAGATGTATCAGCAAATGGGATCAGAGGAGAACATTCTATTCTCTCCAACGTCGATCAAAACGGCATTTGCGATGGCTTATGAGGGAGCCAATGGTCAAACTCAAAAAGAATTTGAATCTGTCTTTAATTTTTCTGAAGACAATAGTGCGCTCTTCAAGGAAATCCGACAGTTGGAAGATGTTGCTAAAATCAGTAACTCGGTCTGGGTTTTGAAGAACTATTCTGTGCTTAAGAGCTACACCGACAAACTTCAATCGAAATTCGATTCCGAACCTTATACCGCTGAGTTCAAAAAAGATCCTCAAGGAAGTGCTGACAAAATCAACAAGTGGATTGAAGAAAGCACCAATGGAATGATCAAGAAAATGTTATCTCCGGAAGATGTTGAAGATTTCAAAATGGCTCTTGTCAATGCGATTTACTTTAAACAAGACTGGAAGAATACATTTAATAAAGAGTTGACTCAAAAGAAGGATTTCAAAAACGCTGGTGGAAATAAGGTAAAAGTAGATATGATGCATGCAAGAAGCTACTATCGCGCATTTGAAGGCAAAAACGAAAAAGTAATTGAGCTTCCGTACAAAGATGACAAAACGTCAATGATGATCATCCTCCCTAATAAAATGAAGAACTACAAGCTCAATGACAAGGTATACTCGAACCTTCAAGGGAGGCTCTATAATCAGGAAGTAATACTGGATTTACCGAAATTCACTTTCGAGACACCTACCTTCGAATTGAAACCTTATTTAACGAAAATGGGGTTAATTTCTGCTTTCACTGACATCGCAGATTTCTCTGACATGCGAAAAGAGAAAGACTTAAAAATTGGAACGGCATTACATAAAGCAAAAATCATTGTGAATGAAGAAGGCACGGAAGCTGCTGCTGCGACAGTGATTGGAATGGTTCTAACCTCTTCAGCTCCATCTCCGCCTCCACCTCCCGTTCTACGAATTGAGGTCGATAAGCCTTTTTACTATTTCATCAAGGATAATGAAACTGGAGCCATTCTGTTTATTGGAAGAATGAATTCTATGTGATTTCTATCTCAAAGAGAAACAATTTCTCCAGTTGAATTGACTCTTAAGGAGTTTTCTTTGAGAATTTTAGAGCGCTTATTGACATTTTCTTCAATGGTAATGGTTATTTCACCTTTCGTATCGATTTTAAATCGAGTCAAAATAGTACCATTTTCAATCTCTCTGCACTCATAAAGCAACACGTCATCTACTATATCTGAATCGTTATTTAATGTCACTAGGTAAAGCTCAGATTGTCCAGATTCCATGACACCCGTTATTAACAAAGGGGTTGTTTGTCCCAATGTTTGAAGCTTCGCATACTGCATGTCTAAAAGGTGATCCAATTTTGAAAGGTTGACTACTTCCTTATTTATCGGCGTAAACCCCTCTAAATCAGAAATAAGCTCATATGAATACTCAAGAGGTAAAGAAATGGTTTTTGAGTTTTCCTGAGCGTCCAAAACAAGTTTCGTTCGAGATTCACTTGAATGAAGTTCTTCGGATTTAATGGTAGTTTGCCCATGAGAGTTATCTCCTTCATCGTTTTTAGTGAATGTGAAAAAGAATCCGTCTTGAGCGACTAGAATGTACTTGTCGTTTAATACGACAATTTCATCAAATGGCGATTCATCATCTATTGATACTAGGTATGACGAAGTATAGGCTTCACCTAATTCCTTTACGACACAATCTTTCGCACCTTCAAAGAAGTAAGAATTCCAATCAAGACGTTTTCTCTCAACCTTTAAACCATCGAGTGTAAATGTCTTGTCTCGATAGATTTCATCCGCTTCTTCCTGAGTAAAAGCAGCATAAGGGTTATCACAGAATTGAAAACTTCTATAAAAAGTAAAATCCTCAGTATTCTCGACAATCTGACTTTCAAATGGTTCGCCAGACTGCTCCCTGTCAAGGATTGCATTTCCGCTACAACTTAGAAAGAGAAGAAAAAATACTACCGATATACTTTTAATGGGATGAATCATACCCTTTATTTTCAAAAATGTCGGATTCTCGATTACGTCTTTTCGTAAGTCCAGCCATCACTTTACCTCCTGATTTATTCCAACGTGGGAATTCAGCAGGCACTTCGTCATACTTCTCGGCGTTCAACTTTTTAAGCATCGTTGAACTTCTGAAGTTCGGACCACCCAAGTTAAATACGAAACTAACAAGTGCATCAAACTCATACTGATGTAGGTTCACCGTAACATTATCTTTCACGATATCCTCGTATATTTCTAAATCATCCTTGAACAAATCTTTGGCTTCTGAATCCGACAGGCCATCTTTGAAGTTTTGAGGCATGTTCGTGATAGAATCACAACTTTTCTTACCACTCACTAGGTGCCCCCATCCAATGGTACAATACCCCGCATCATCATCGTAAAGAACGTGTTTACCATCTTCTTTCACTTCAGATTCCCATCCTTTCAAGAAGTCAACACCGTCATCTGAGAAAGAAAGTGTATCAGGGTCAACTCTGTCGTCTTCGTCGTCAGAAGCGTTAGAAGTTCCTCCATCCTGAGATGTAAACCCTCCACCCATACATTCTACCGCATCAGTGAAACCTTCGTCTTTCGCAACGTCAACTATCTTCTTACCTTTTATCTTATCCTCCGTATTTGCAAAGAATTCGTCCTTCAAATACTCAAGATCAAACTCACGAACATCCATGTGAATCCATGTAGTTGAAATGTGTTCCTTTGGATAATTAACTGGATCTCTTTTCTTTGAAGGCTCAAGAGAAAAAAGATTATCCCCACTCCAGCGTATTTGAGCATTGTTCGTTGGAATGATTATTTTATCCCTTATTTTTTCGACATCTTTCACATCTTTAGTACGCACATCATCTTCGTTAAAAGTAATGTCTATCGCTTTACCCATGTGATTTGTAGATTTTCTCCCTTTCTTCTTATTATGTTCATGGCATCGGTAACCAGAGCTAATCTGATTAATGCTGAATTTTCCATTTTCTTTCTTGCCCATATAAAACAACATTGCTTTATACGCCCACAATAAGCTTCTGTGAATTCCTGGATATTCATATTTCCTCGATCTTTCGGCAATACTACTATCTTGTTTCTGGGCACTGTATTCGCCCTGACCGAATCCATCACAAACTCCACAGTCACATTTAATTTCACTGAATTTAATTGGGTATTTTTCCTCAAACTCATCAAGTGCTTTCAGGGTGTCTCCACATACCTTACCAGTTGGATCAATTTCCATGTAATCTTTCTGGAACTGCTTAATCATGTCCACCGTTTTGTCAGTGAATTTCTCCGTTGGAACATTTCCTCCAAATCCTGCTAATCGTATATTAAGTTCTTGAACAAGTTTGTTTTCGTCATCTTTCTTGATACACCCTTGCCCTCCACATAAACCAGCATTCTGGACAACAAACCAAGATCCTTCCTCATTCAAAAAATGATTGGGAACTCTACTATCATCCTCTACACCAGTAAATCCTTTGTAGGAAACGTATTCAGATTTGAAATCACAAATTGAGCTTTCGCTGTGCGCATCAACCAACAAATAAAGCGGAGCTTTCTTAGAACCGACGCACTCGAGATTGTCCGTCCATTCGGTGGCTTTATTCTCGTCTTTCGGTGACATGACTATTTTGGCAATCGCCATATCTGCGAAGTCATCTTTATTGGAAATATCGTCATCGCAATAATCACCAACCGTTAGCTTCAAGCATGTAGTGTCAGCTTCATCCTGCTGCACTGTAACCGCAGTATCCTTTGGCGCCAAGCAGTCTTCTTCTCCTTGAAGTATATTTATCAGAATTTTTTCATCACGAAGGTTCTTGGTTTCCACCATTACGAAGAGCTCACTTCCAACTCCACCAGAATTTACCTCCGTAAATTTCACTTCCTTGGTCATCTTTGCTTTCTTCGTCACCTTTATGACTTCTCCAATGAACAACCACTTTCCAGTTTTTGTCCGCTTCACCTTCGATTCATCCACCCCGTGTTGCTTGGCGATAATTGGAAGAGTTTGTCCAGACGTAGTAATATGATCAATCACTACTTCCTGGTCTCCATTTGGATCGAGTTCTAATTTTTCTGTAACACTTCGTGTAGCAAAATAAGCTCTTGTAACTTCCTGTTGACGGACCTGAAGCGGTCTACAAGAAGCTCTTACTTTTGGATCATCAACTAATTGAACTGTAGGCATGTTGAATACTGTTATGTTTTTATTTTGTTCCGGCTCTGGCCGTATACTATCATTGTTGTCTTTTATTGCTGGTACCCTGGATTTTCACCAGAAGAGAATGCACCTGTCAATGCTTCCCTCACGTTGTGCTCGTCATCATCAAACAAATCGGTGTGACTAAGACTGTGAGAAGTCATCGCTAAATACGGAATACTTCCCGGCTTAATTTTTAACTCTTCATTCTTCTTATCCTCATCGGTAACGAGATCTGCATAGTACTTATCGATCATACCATGGTACAAATTGAGGTTTCCTTTCAATTCTTTCAATTGTGTGTCCCAATCTCCCATCATAATCCACTCAGCCTTATTGATACCATCAACAATCGCTTTTACATCGGCTGGATCAATAAACTGACTGATCATACGCATGATGATTTCCTTCAGTCCATCAGGACCGCCTTTTTTCTGAGCGTCTTCGATACCCGTAGCAAACTTTTCAAAATCTGATTTCTTACCATTCTTATCGTAAGGGTCAAGATCAGTAATATTGAACTCTTCAATTGGGAACGCCCCATTCACTTGAGCTTTCGGAGATGTTGACGTATCGTCAATTTTCGCTACTAAGCCATTTTCTTCTTCCATGAAAACAGCGTGTAGGAAGTTCAAAAGGTAGCTATCAGATTCATTTGTTTCAATGGCCATGATTCTATTGACCAAGGGCATTAAATCATAGATTCTCAAGTCATCCCAGAATTCCTTCCAGCCATAACCTCCATCTCTGTCAGTCAATCCAGCGTTAAAAACGGTAATGCGGTTGATTAATAATTGATGTATATCGTTGATTATATCAAGGAACTCTTGTTTTTCCGCGGATACTTTCTCTCTGGCCCCAATAAAGGCAATGTTCTTTTGGATGACATCCATTACAATCTCACCTTGAACAAGTAGATCGCGAGTTGTTCTCCACATATTAGGACCTTCCGTGTGATTGTTGATCATCCACCCAGCATCACCATATGCAGATTTATCTAAATCAATGATTTCCTGAACGGCATCCTTCATTTTATCAAAACCTACAAAGTTCCCCATTAAATGCTCAAGGTTCTTCATGGTAAAGTCTGCCACAAAACGCTGAGTAATATCGTACTCATTGCGAACACTAATGATTTTAGCATCAGCATGTAGCTTATCATGATTGAGTTGATGCTGATCTTTGAAGAAAGGAGTGGACAAATAGGTAATACTCTTTATGCTCCAATTTTCAGGGAAATCAGGATTGTCAATAATAACATTTGTAAACTGATTGATCACGTTTCCGCCATGAGAGTGACCTATTAAATGCAAATGAACTTCCTTTTTTGTCCAATTGCTGTATACTCTCATCAAGTTATCCATCAATTTCTCAGCTCCCTTCGTACGTTCTTCGGTGCTGTTATCTCCAGACCAGCTGAAGAATGTATCTTCGATATGAAGATCTAAATATTGCGGTTTCAACTCTTTGACGTTCGCCCATAAATTATCGACTCCTCTCCAGTAATCCTTGTTCGCTTGATTTTTTAATCCATGTGTATTTACAGGATCTGTTGTTCCAGCGACAAACTGAATAATGTCTTTGGGTGGCTTAATCTCGGCAACTACTGTTTCCGTCGTTCCGTCATCAAATTCTAATTTAAACTTGTTCCCCATCTGATTAACTTTTTGGCATTTGAGCAATTACCTCTAATTCTATTTTCTCATCATCACCCGTAATTTCAAAGTCGGATAACTTATCATCTTCCAGTACTTCTCCATTGTATTTAAAGTCGTGTGTTTTATCCTCAAGGTGAATAGTTAATGTATCACCAATGCGATTCTGCGTCTTTATATTCAATGTAATTACATCTCCCACTTCATATTCCTCAACTTTCTTTCCGTCCGCGTCTGTGAGGTAGTACTCTGTTAACTTTTTCTCTCCTTCCGGATCAGAAGCTGGGGCGCTTGTTCCTGCTCCTCCCACAGTTGTGCCAGTGCCGGTATTCGAAGTACCTTCTCCTCCGCCTTCACTTGTACCACTTCCTTCAACTGTTTCGCGATGATCTGCGACAACAAGTAACTTCTCTTTGTGTATATCTCCACTTATGGTGATATCTTTTAATATATCGTCTTCCAGTATCTCACCTTCATGTACAAAATCGTGGTCTTTGTCACTCAAATTAATGTTTACTGTTTTTCCAGAAACATTTTCACTTGCTACCACAAGATACACCTCAGTACCAATTACCAATTCCTTGATTCTCTTACCGTCCATGTCCTCGAAATAGGTATCGTAAATCTTTGGACGAACAACAACTTCTTGTGTTGGTTGGTGAGGAAGCTGTTCTGTTGGAGCAACATAGCTCACGTTCCAGTCCTCAATATTTTCTACTCCGTAGTTTTGAATCGCAGGTGAAATAACGAGTGTGGTGATCATCTGACGCGCTGAAGAGGAATTAAAGTATTCCCTGTAGTTCACCAAATACGCATCATTAAATTCATACGTTTTAGTCGGAGCGCTGTCAAATCCTTTATCATAAAAGCAGACTTTGCCCTCTTCCATTTTACCCTTCTCATCCATGCTGATTCCCCCGTTGGTTCGGGTAATCCAGTTCATCAGATCGTATGCATCTCCTTGTGATTCAAAGGAAACAATTATTTTACCCCCAACAACTTTACTTGGAAGCCCTTTCCCGTAGTCGATTTTCCGAGAATAGCGCATCTCCGTCTTTAGCAGCGGGATTTCTTGATTTAAAACGAATAATTTTGCCTGTAACATCCTTTAAGTTTCTTCAGTTAGTTTGTAGTACGCCGCACATGTGCGATCGACTCATATCTATTCCTCGTCACTACCTTCAGCGACTGCTTTTAGCTTCACCCTAGTAACGCTTCCGGTTACACTAACTCCTTTTAGTGTATCGTTCTTAAGAACCTTACCGTTGTATTCATAATCTAAATTGTCATCATCTAAGCTGAGGGTGATATTCTCACCATCTGCATTTTCAGTTTCAATTACTAAATAGATTACGTCATCAATTTGGATCTTATCCTGGTCGATTTTATCTCCCATATCATTTTCAAAATGATATCCGATAAACTTAGGATCTTCCTCTACTACTTCCTCTTCGGATTGACTTGGCCCAGGATCTGCTGGTGGAATATAACTCACATTCCAATCTTTGATCAACTTTGAACCGTATTCTTGAATAGCTGGTGAGATCGTCAACACGATGTGCAATTGCTGATCATCGTTTGCGTTGAATACTTCTTCAAAATAAAGTGGATATGCGTCGCTGAATTTGTACGTACGTATCGGGACGTCATCAAAACCTTCTTCATAGAATCGGATTTCTCCTTCTTCCATTCTATCTGATTCTCTGTAAGTATCGTCGTCACTTCTCTTAGTGATCCATCGGGCAAATATGTCCGAGTTGCTCGTTGATTCGAACCCCATCGTTATATGTCCCCCTAATACTTCAGTAACGGGTTTTCCGTTTACTTTTGTCTCTCGGACGTAATTCATATCTGTCCACAGAAGATCTATCTCCTGCCGCAGAACGAATAGTTTTGCTCTTATCATAAAATATTATTTGCGGTTAGTCACTCACTGTTCCGTCAAATTTCGAATAGGCTCGTAGGTAGTTGTGGTTAATTAGCTCAATTACGATCGATTTCAGATTCGAAAAACGAAATATAGTTATTCTCGAATCCATTTTCAAGTTTCTTTTAACTTTTCCTTTAAACACTCTATTGTTTATTACTGTTCAATATAGCTCCGACCAATGGCCTATTAAGCATTCATTACCAGACTACTGTTGAAACAGAGTAAGTGTTTATTCCTTTACTTGAATCGATAGCAGGTTTTCAATTGTATCATTTCTGTTCGACTTCAACCAATCAAGGTACTCTTGCTTTTCGACTACTCGAACAATCATCTTCATTAAAGTATGACCAGCTCCGCATACCTTATTACAAATTAATTGGAACTCGAACGAAACATCATTGAGTTTCAGCCTGCGCTCTTCAGTCGTTTCTGACGGAGTCAGCTTGAATCTCGTTGTCATTCCAGGAACAATATTCATCTGCGCTCGAAAATGAGGGAAATACGCGGCATGAATAACGTCTTTTGAACGGAAACTGAAATCATACTCCGTATCAACGCATAGTACAAGTGTATCTGTTACAATGAAATCATTCATGGCTACTTTATCCATTGCGCGATCATGCTTATTGCCCATCAATTCTAGCAGCCTCAAAATCTTCTCCTTCCGCTTCTTCTCAAATTCATGTGAGATCTCCATGTTCAGCGACATTGAATCCATTCGATTGAGTCCACGCTCCAATTCTCGAATTCTACTTTCAATTGCCCTCTCTGTAACAATTCCCAGAGGATTCGAAGCACTCATCAATTTGTAGTCGAATTTCCCAAGTTCATTATCCTCCCCAGAATAGCGCGCAGACCACTTAAATTGCTCGGCAAATATCTCAACATTAACGGGTGTTTCTATCTCGTTAAGCACTACAGGCCCTGAAGAGCTTTTTGACTCAGGCTTGCACGCGAATAAAGCTGAGAAAAGAAGAAGAACAGTTGGGAATTTCATCTGGCGAAAGATAGTTATTTTCCAGACTGACGAAAGTGCTTGGTTTCATTGTCGCCAAACGTTTCTCATAAAGTATCATAAGCGAAGAGTCAGAAACTTCATCTACCAAAAGTGACGATAAACACAACAAATGGATTTAAGAGTCCAATTGTAAGGTATTCCTCTGTACTCTTCTTTTTTGAGTCACTGCCATTTTTTCATATCTTTAGCTAATAACAAAGACGCATGAAACAAATCCTCCTTTTAGCCAGTTTAAGCCTAAGTTTATGGGCCTCAGCTCAAATAAATGTCAACATTGACTTTCGTCCGAGAGTTAATGGGAATCACCTTACATTGAATACAACTGTTCAAGACTTGACAGGAGTTGACATGACGATTGAATTCTTCAATTATTACGTTTCCAATGTTCACATCATTCACGACGGCGGACAAGACCTCGATCTATCTGACACGGTTTTCATCGTTACAACCGATGATCATACCCTAGAACTAGGAATGTTGAACGTGACGAATATCGAATCTATTGATTTTGGCATTGGTGTACCACAATCATTGAACCATGAAGATATTACACAGTATAACGAAGGACACCCACTCAGTTGGCAGACTCCATCTATGCATTGGGGCTGGACTTCAGGTTACAAGTTCCTACTCGTAAATGGATACGGAGATAGCAATAATGATGGAAACACAGATGCCGTTTTCCAAATCCACTCGCTCGGTGACGCCAACTACAAATCTGTTTCCATGGCAGTCATTCCAACTGTTTTGCCTACTGCAACTACCATTGTTATTGACTGCAATCTGGATGAATGGATGTATAATTTTGATCCAGGAAACGATGGTGTGCACCATGGCGAAGTTGGTCCAAATGCCGCAGTGATGAACAATGTTGATAACCGTCCTGTATTCACTTTACCTGGAAACGCGGGTATTGATTCACCAACAGAAACTGATGGAACCATTACGTATTCGATGAACAATGAGCTGGTAACGTTCAACTGGAAAGACGTTCAAAATGTGGAGCAATTCAGACTAATCGACTTATCAGGAAGAGTCATTGAATCTGGAGAAGCAACTGAATTTTCAGGAACGCACACAACTCAAGTTCAACGTTCAGGTTCGTATTTCTTTTATTTGATGGATTCCAACGGATCGATTCTCAAGAAGATGCAAGTTATTAATTGAACAAACAATTCCTCATACTATTTGCGGCAGCAGTCTCGATTGCTCTTATTTCAACTGAATGTAAATCCACGGAGGGCAGCTTGTCCCCTTACCCATCCATTGAACACCCCGAGGATAATCCAACTTCGGAAGCAAAGATTGAATTAGGTCGAAAGTTATTCTTTGATACACGCTTGTCGAATGGTGATGCCATTGCCTGCGTAAGCTGTCATCGTCCAGACTTCGCCTTTACAGATCATCTCGCAAAAGCACAAGGGGTTGAAGGACGGCAAACCGAGCGAAACTCTCCTAGCCTGTTAAACGCGGGATATTTACCCACAGCCATGTTCGATGCACATCTCAAAACGCTCGAAATGCAAGTGATCGTTCCTATACAGGAGCATACCGAAATGGATATGGACATGAAAACTCTTCTCAAAAAATTACGAGCGATCCCAGAGTATTCTAGAGCGGCTAAGGAACTATTCAATCGTGAATTTGATGCTTGGGTTTTGACACGTTCCATTTCGGCATTCGAGAGAAGTTTAGTCTCGTTAGACTCCAGATTTGACCGCTTTTACTACCAGAAGGATCAATCAGCGCTGAATGCATCAGAAAAGCGTGGCTGGAAGGTTTTCTCTGATAAATTGTACTGTACGGAATGTCATGCCCCACCCATGTTTACGAATTACAAGCCCATAAATAATGGATTGTATTCTGATTTTGGCGAGGACAAAGGGAGATTTAGAATTCATCATGACTCGACCGACATTGGGAAGTTCAAAGTACCATCACTCCGAAACATTAGCCTCACCTATCCATACATGCATGACGGTAGCTTGGGTAATTTAGAAGATGTAATTGCGCATTATTCCAAAGGAGGAAATCCACATATTAACAAGGATGAACGGATCGTTCCCTTTTCAATTTCCCAAAAGGAACAAGATGATTTACTCAATTTCTTTGAGGCACTAACAGATACTTCTTACATGAAGGACTTCCGTTAGTGAGTGTGAGTGTGAAAGAACGAGAAAAGTGAACTAGTTTCTTTTACCCCTTTTTTGTCTTTTGTGGTAAGTTTTGTCACCACGCGTCTGAGGTTTTTTGTGCTTGCTCTTTTTATTGCGTTTATAACTCCCTCCAAGGTTGACCTTTTTGTTCTTTTCCTTCTTTTCATGAACGGCCGCACCTGGAACGTGTAGTTTCTCATTCCGGTTATGGTCCTTATTCATCTCCTCCTCAGGCTTTTCCTCCATCAATAACTCTTTGGAAATAGTTACTTCTGAAGGAAATTCCAGCTTTGGAATTGTATAGTCCATGAGCTCTTCAATAGCCGCTTTCCATGGCATTTCCTTCTCCGTTGAGAACAAAATCGTTTTCCCCTTTTCTTCCGCACGACCCGTACGTCCGATTCGGTGCATGTAATTTTCAGGAAAGTTCGGAGTATCAAAATTGATTACGTGAGAGAT
>JBGCDF010000445.1:0-10083 GCA_045105095.1 Crocinitomicaceae bacterium
AAGGGCTCGTAGAACTGGGAAGTATGGTGCTTAAGGGAAGCGGACAAATGATTATGGGGCTTGGAGATGACGCTGTTCGTGTAATTCGCGGATTGCAATCTCCAATGGAAACATTAGGTAAAGTTTCAACAAAACTCAACAAAATTAAATTGGCTGCTGATGATGTTGGTTATTGGAAGTTTTTAAGGCAACAGGCAGGAAATGCAGTTGAAGGTGAAATTGCATTTTGGACAGAGAACAAACAGTTTTGGGATGATTTAGCGGAAAGCAGAAGAGTACGTTTAGAGCAAATGGATGATCAAGTTGGAACGTTAATGGATGACATTAACGGCAATAATGTTCCTGCCAATGCTGAAAAAACTGTGGATGAAATTTCGGAAGGCGCTACTCATTTGAGTGATGAGGTGGATGAGATAATGGAAAATGTTAGAACTGGAAGGACTCCAATTTCACCAAGCCAGGCGGCTCAGGATGTTGCAGATTTTTTGGGAATGGAAGCTCGTGCTTTTGGAAGCTTTACTGAATCGGAGTTAGATGTTCTATTGGAACATTTAAGAGGTTTTACGGCAAATCTGAATCGAGATCGAATCGGTGCGATTAAAAATTACATATCGTCCAATATTAGTAAATCTAGAACTCCACAAAAAATAATTGATCAGATAGAGAGGTTGTCCACCAAGACTGGAAGAGAACTAGATGACTTTTTAAGTCAATTTGGACTAAGGCCTATTGTTGAGAGAGGTTGGCGTGGAAGAACACGTATCGAGGATGGAAATCTACAAGAGGGTTGGGAGCATATAGATGCTCGGCATATTTCGGGAAATCATCCAGATGGTCCAGGTGATTTGTTCCCAGCGGGTACAACTAGGTCTGAATTAGAAAGTGTTGCGCAAGTTATTGTGAACAAAGGCAACAGAATTTCTCCCATTAATAGAAGAATGCAGACATTCGTGGATCGAGTAAAGGTTGGTGGAGAAAGTATGAGAGTTAAGGTAAGTGTGGATGCCTCAGATGGCAGAATTATCACTATATTTCCAAATAGATCAGGTCATTAAATGAAGGTTATAATAGAACTTAATAGGTTGGAAAACTATCCAATGAATTATTTATCACGAGGCTATATAGAGTTGGAAAATTCTGGTGTGAGCGTAACAAATAAAAACAGAACACCAAATCAAGCAATGATGGTTTTCCCAACGCTTGCAGATTTTATGAGAGGTCTTCATGATATTGAAATGGGAGACAAAAGGAGATACGTTCTACAGGGGGCTGGTTCTTCATTTGAACTAAAATTTGAATCACTGAAAGGCGAGAGGGTTATTGTTTCGGAAGGCAAAACAAAGCTCTTCACATGTCGCTTAGCTGATTTGGCGAGAGAATTATGGATTGCGTATACGAATCTTTTTAGTAAATATGACTTTACTAGTTTGGATGATCTCGGTGAACTCAATTCAGACCTTAGAATGGAAGCCTTAAATTTTGAAGTGGCTTTTGCTTACGCTCTTAAAGATAGTTAGTAATACATCCAAAATTGATTTTCAAAAAACACACCCATTCGTTGTTAATTCTGGTGCTAAGTTACCTAAAACTCAATATCCAAATTGAAGGTCTTCTTAAGCGTATGCAAATTCGGATTTTTCCGTGCCATGGCCGCGAATTTATCTTTCCCCGTCTGGAACTTGACCTCATGCTCAGGATTATTCGTTATTATAATTTCTACTTTAATATTGTAATTGCGAAGCTCTTTTCTTAGGTAGCCCAGCAACTCAGAAATTCTCAAACGAATAGTATCCACCTGCACTTGATTATCCACTTCAAGCATGAATAAGTCGTCATTTTTTGCAACAGGATCACGCTTGATAAGCGCATTGTAATACGTTTTATCGCCCTTTTCTTTCAGCATGTGAGCGAATCGTCGCCATGCCATTTTGAAATCATCGATGTGATAATCGTTCATAGGCATGTTACTGATGTCGAGCGGAGCTCCGTCTTCACCATCCTCTTTTGGCGCCATCATTTTATTGATGGATAAACTAGAGGCATATTTCTTATTCCCACTTGGAGCGGATAAAACCTTTGGTTCTGGCTTATCGAATACTTTTTTGATCGGCTTTTTGGCGGCAGGTTTTGCTACTGAAGCTTTGTTTGCCTTGTCCCGTAAATCCTGATTAGGGAAAGGAATGATCTTAACTGGGTCCGTTAGGAGTTTTTTTTTTGAAGCTCCTGATTGATGGAACACAATTGCATAAGAGCCATTTCGACCAGCAATCGTTGATTTTTAGCGGACTTATATTCAACATCAGTCTTGCTCAATACACCAAGTGCACGCAACAAGTTTGGAGTGTCGATTTCTTTCGATTGACTCACATATTTCTGTTGAATAGCTTCACTTACTTCCAAAAGGTTGGCCGTTCGAACATCCTTACAGACTAATAAATTTCGGTAGTGATCAGCTAAGCCAACCACGAAATTGTGTCCGTCAAATCCTTTTTCAATGATATCATTAAGCATTAATAAAGCTGCCGGAATATCTTCCTTTTGAGCGCTTTCTACAATACGGAAATAATAATCGTAGTCGAGAATGTTCAGGTTCGTGATTACATCTTGATAGCTAATCGAGTTACCTGAGAATGTTACAATCTGATCGAAGATGGATAAAGCATCGCGCAAGGCTCCATCGGCCTTCTGTGCGACAATATGCAATGCATCACCTTCCGCTGCAATTGATTCATTCTGAGCAATTCGCATCAGATGGTCCGCAATGTCTTTTACTTTGATTCGGTTGAAATCAAAGATTTGACAACGTGATAAAATCGTAGGAATGATCTTGTGCTTTTCCGTTGTTGCCAAAATAAAAATGGCATGTCTCGGAGGTTCCTCAAGTGTTTTCAGAAAGGCATTAAAGGCCGCTGTCGAGAGCATGTGAACCTCGTCAATGATGTACACTTTGTAGTCTCCAAGCTGCGGTGCAATTCGCACTTGCTCAATCAAACTTCGAATATCTTCAACCGAGTTATTTGACGCCGCATCTAATTCATATACGTTCAAAGAAGAACCTGAATTAAAAGATAGACACGACTCACATTCGTCGCACGCTTCACCATTTTCTGTTCGGTTAAAACAGTTGATCGTTTTCGCAAGGATACGTGCAGTTGACGTTTTACCGACTCCTCGTGATCCACAGAACAAAAATGCCTGCGCCAAATGATCATTTTTGATCGCATTCTTCAACGTCGAAGTAATGGACTGCTGTCCTACAACCGTATCAAAAGTCTGGGGTCTGTATTTTCGTGCGGAAACGACAAAATCGCTCATAACTACAAATATAATTGAATTTCGAGCCTAGGTGACATGGTGTTGATAACTCGGTAATTTTCTTAACAACCTTGGCTGATTATTTGCGAGGAAATACGGTAACTAAAGCTCCGTTTGACGGGGTCCAAAGATCAATTCCGGTAGGCATATCGAAACGAGTTTCTTCTTTCAATTCAGCCACCTCTGCAACGTTCTCGTACAGAACGGTGCGAACTTCAATTTTTGATTGATCTACAAAGATCCAATTCACCTGATTTACAGCTTCTGCGTTTCTTGTCCAGCATTTGGTATCGTTAGCTGGTCTAAGTGGTGCTCCCCAACATCCTTCGCCTGCATATACGATCCCAATTGAATCGTTTCGGATAAAGCCTTCCTCTGAACCAAAGCCTTCGCTCTGAATAATTGGCCAGGTCACCTTACACGTGTGAGAATCATTTTCTAGACACAAGCGAACGTTTTTGTATTTCTCAAACAAGGGAACGAAATTTCGGTATTGGGTGTGCATTTCTTTTTTGTGAGCGACATGAGCACGAATAGGGCGGTGGTACTGTGGAATTTGCCAATTAAAATGAGCATGTGTCTTCAGTGAATTCCGTAAGAACAACTTCTGACGCCCGATTTTGTAAATCTCCGAGTTGAGCGAAATAATGTTCACAAGTGTACCTCCAAACTCTACATCATAATAGACTCTTTTATTCGGTACATTGAATAGATTTACCAGAACTTGGTTGGATTTTTCATGGTTACCACGCGTAACTACGAGTGGTGTAACTCTCCCGTCTTCTGCGATGGTATGTTCCCAATCATCAAACCATTCCAGCCATTGTTTGGCGGTGTCCCATCCCGTAAAATCTCCGTTGAAAAGAACAGCATGAGGCTTCAGCTTAGCGACCATTTTGTTTCCTTTTCGACGTGTTTCGGAGATGTCTCTAGAATCACCACCTGCTATAAATGACAATCGTTCGGTTGGTATATCTGGAACCGTGGAGAAGTAATAGATTACGGAATATCCTTCTGAGTCCTTAATCGAAAAATAGTACTTCTGATTGGGTTGTAAATTGGTTAATCTGGCAAAATGTGTATTCATAGATTTTGCACTATTCGACGTTTCAATGCTCACTGAATCGGAGAAATTGAATTCATTTGGTTTAACCGAACCGTATTGCAGTGATGGGTTTTCTCCCGAAAGTTGATTCCATGCAATCGTTGCTTCATAGGAAGCGTTAGAGTTAAACATAACCCTCACATAATTGACATGGGCCAATGAATTGAAGGAAGCAAGAATAGCTACGATTAATACTAATTTACGAATCATAAGATTTGATTGATGCACAAAGATAATTGATTCATCTTGCTTTCGTTCAATTCTAATTTTTTTCGTATTCTTTGGTCTCAAACCAATGATATGAAGAAGTCAATATTCCTTTTCTTGATTTTGGGAGGAACGATTCTTTCCTGTTCAACTAATTCGGAAGAATACGAACGTGCAGCCAAGAAGATCTGCTCATGTATGAAAGCGGGAGAAGCTGGTGCAGAGGATGCTAACTTGAGTATAGGATTTTGCTTACTGGATACTGAAGTTGATCTGAAAGAACCTGAAATGAAGAAACAAATGAACAAGCAGTGTCCTCAATTCAATGATGGATTTGAAGATTTCGTCAAGGAACTCAAATAGTTTGCAAATGCTCGATATACATCAACGCAAAATTTTAGAGAAAACAGGTAGTAAGACGATTGAAAGGATTGAGAGAATTCAAGAATTGTGGAGTGGATATGGCGTCATTTTGAGGGTTCACTTATCTGGAGGAGAGTTCAATTCAGTTGTTGTGAAGAATATTGCTCAACCGTCTTCGTTAAATCATCCGAGAGGTTGGAACACGGAAATTTCCAATGCACGGAAAATCAAATCCTACGAAGTTGAAACGAACTGGTACAGATTTTTCAGTGAAAAGTCCAATTGCCGTATCCCTAGATTTATTGATTTCTGGGAAAGCGAAGGCCAGCGCTATATTTTATTAGAAGATTTAAATGATGTCGGTTTTCCCTTGAGAAAATCGAACTTAACGTTGGATGAAATCGACGGTTGTCTGCGTTGGTTGGCAAATTTTCATGGTACTTTTTTGAATGTTGAACCTAAAGGTTTGTGGGAGGTAGGAACGTATTGGCACCTTGGAACTCGCCCTGATGAATATGAGAAAATGGGCATGAGTGATTTAAAAGTGGCCGCCCAGAAGTTGGATCGTGAACTTAATAATTGCCAGTATATGACGCTAGTTCATGGTGACGCGAAAGTTGCTAATTTTTGTTTTGGGAATGAAGCTGATCAGGTTGCTGCGGTTGACTTTCAATATGTTGGAGCAGGTTGCGGAATGAAAGACCTTGCCTATTTTTTGGGAAGTGTGTTGGAGGAGGATGAACTTGAATTATTGGAGGATGTGCTACTTTCAAAGTACTTCCAATTCCTTAGTGAGTCAGTTTCATCCGCTATTACCAGATTTGATTTTTATCAACTAGAGCAGGAATGGAGGAGGATGTATCCCATCGCTTGGGCAGATTTTACACGCTTTTTGTTGGGGTGGATGCCAACTCATCGAAAGCTGAATCGATACAGTGAGAAGATGGTGGAGATGGCTTTGGAATTGATTTGAAGATAATGGTACATCGATTCCGATATAGATCACTTTTGATCAGTTCTGTTTTGCGTTTTATGAATCTATTTAGCAATATGGCTAAATGGCTAAATGGCTAAATGGCTAAATGGCGAACTTCTGTTTCAATCTAAAAATGATTTAGGTATCTCTTACCAAACATCCAAACTAGTCTACCCAACCCGTTTCTCCAAATACTCACAAGCAATCTTCGCACTATTAAGCGCCAGAGGAATTCCTCCACCAGGATGAACAGATACTCCTACAAAGAATAAATTATTGAACTGTTTGCTGAAATTTGGATGACGTCGGAACGCGGCGTAACGATTATTCGAAGCGTTTCCATAAATCGACCCTTGCTTTCCGTGATAGCGAGATTCAATTTTTCGAGGTTCCAAGATTTCCTCCACTTCAATTAATTCTGCAAGATCAATTCCCAGAACACTGTTGATCTTGGCAATGATTTTTTCGCGCATACGTGCGATTTCAGCATCCCAATCCTGACCTACATTGACAGGTGAATTGATCATTGCAAACCAGTTTTCACACCCTTCGGGAGCATCACCTTTTACATATTTTGAAGTAATGTTGACGTAAATGGTAGGGTCATCTACGGGTTTTTTTGTGTGGAAAATTCCATCGAACTCGGCTTTGTAATCATCCGAGAAGAAAATGTTGTGCAAAGTCAATTCTGGGAAAGAGCCTTTGATTCCCCAATAGAAGACAATGGCTGAACTCGACTTCTCCTGTTGAATGGTTTTCTCGGGTTTTGGTCGAGGCGATTCCTTTAACAAGCGTTCGTAGGTGAAACTGACATCCATGTTACTCACAACTGCATCAGATAGGTATTGTCCTTTTTGTGTTTCTACTCCAGAAATGATTTTCCCATCAACTAGAATTTTGTCTACTCGTTCGTTGAAATGAAACTCAACTCCATGTTTTTTTGCGAGATTAAATAGAGAGTCCGTGATTTGAATCATCCCATTTTTGGGAAGGTAGGGCGTTTGATTAATTTCCAAATGACCAATCATGTTCAACATTGCTGGCGCCTGATATGGATCACTTCCATTGTAACTCGCAAAGCGGTTGAATAATTGAATTGTTTTTGGATTTCGAAAGGCCTTTTGATTCTCTTCGTTCATCGTCGAGAAAAGCTTGTACTTTGATAATCTTCCTAAGGCTTTGAAAAAGGATTTTCCCGTATAGTTCTTCCATGAATGCAAAGACGCCTCAATGAACATCGGTGCGATTGCTTTATAGTTTTTAGCGGCCTTATCCAGATAAGCGTTGAGAACCTGTTTGTCCTCTCCAAGTTTTTCACTGACTTCATCAATAATCTCATCGCGTTTATTCGACAATTGCATGCGCAACCCATCATTGAAGAAATAATTGAAGGAAGTAGTAAGAGGCACTAACTCAAACTCAGAAAAGTCTTCACCACAGAGATCGTAAATCTCCTTTAAGTATTTCGGACCTGTGAAGACGGAAGGCCCTTGATCAAATCGGTATTCTCCGTGAGTAGCACTATTTATTTTCCCTCCCGGATAGGCGTTCGATTCGAAAACATGAACATCATAGCCCATTTTTGCTAATCGAACGGAGGTTGCTAAACCAGCAACCCCCGAACCAATGATAATGACCTTTTTTTTCAATTAGTCTACGATTTCAATAGTATGAATCAAATCTCCCTGACGAATGTCATCTACAATGTCAACTCCATCGGAAACCTTTCCAAAACATGTGTGGACTCCATCAAGGTGAGATGTGTTATTTCGTGAGTGACAAACGAAGAACTGAGATCCACCAGTATTTTTTCCAGCGTGCGCCATTGAAAGCACTCCACGATCATGGTATTGATTTTCTGCATCCGTTTCACAATCAATGTAGTGTCCTGGTCCTCCAGTTCCAGGCATTCCTGTCGCCCCATCTTTTGAATTTGGGCACCCTCCTTGAATAACGAAATCAGGAAGTACACGGTGAAATTTCAATCCGTCGTAAAATCCATCTTTCGCGAGTTTAACGAAATTTGACACAGCTAATGGTGTAGCTTCCGTGTACAAATCCACTGTCATATCTCCTTTGATCGTCTTAATTATTGCTTGCATGTATCTTTACTTTTTGGGCAAAGATACGTTCAAACATTCTTTTAACGGGTAGTTTGATAAAATTTTGAGCGGCTTCCTTAACTTTGCACATGCAAATTAAAGAAATCAATCGCGAGCTTACCGGAATATTTTCAGAACAGCACGTACGAATGGTCCATCGACCACACGAAATGGAACGGTATGTTCAGCGTCTTTTTTCAGAGGAAATGTTTGTTCATCAAATTGAAGCAAAAGGATTTGAGTTTCAGCAAGAACAAAGAGACGCTTTGGTTCAGGCCTTGGAAAATCAGTACAAAGGAATAACCGAGAACCGTCCTAATTTTGAACGATTAGTTGCCCCCAATGCCTTCACCGTAACAACCGGTCATCAGTTGACCTTGCTTGCAGGTCCGATGTATTTTGTAGTGAAGATTTTAGAGGTCATCAAGTTGGCTAAAGAGTTAAGTGAGAAGCATCAGGATTATGACGTGATTCCCGTGTTTTGGATGGCTTCAGAGGATCATGATTTCGAAGAAATTCAATCTGCAAATGTATTTAATCGCCCGATGTCGGTTGATTACGAAGAGCGAGGGCCTGTCGGTCGTTTCTCAGCAGATAAACTGGACGAATTCAAAACGCAAATTTTGGAGTTCTTTGGTGAAGACAAACGATCGGAAATTGAACCGCTTATCCATGCTTATAGTGGATCGAATTTAGCTGATGCCACGCGTAATTTGGTGCATCACTTATTCGGGAAGTACGGTTTGGTCATTATTGATGGAGACGATCCCAACTTGAAAGCTCAGTACACGTCAATCATTTCAGATGAGTTGAAGTTCGGAAAGTCGGAGGAAGCTGTATTGAAAACAAATGAGTCGCTCACGGAAGACGGCTTTAAAATTCAAGTGCATGTTCGCCCGATTAACTTGTTTTACATCGAAGATGGATTCAGAGAGCGAATTATTAGAACCGATAAGGGATTTGAAGCAGGCGATAAATCCTGGTCTGAATCAGAGCTGTTAGAATTGGTGGAGAAGGATCCAACACATTTCTCACCGAATGCCTTGCTTCGTCCTGTCTATCAGGAGAAAGTTCTTCCGAATTTAGCGTACGTTGGTGGGGCAGGAGAGATTTCCTATTGGTTGCAATTGAAAGGTGTTTTCGATGTCTACAAGATTGTTTATCCAATCATCCAAGTGCGAAATTCTGTTTTGTGGATCGATAAGACCACAATCAAGAAAATGGATAAAATCAACCTGGATTGGAAAGATGTTTTCCAGGACGCAGATGTGCTAAAAAAGGAATATGTAAAATTGAATTCAGGAGATGATTTGGATTTCACCAAGTTAGACGAAATGACGGCTACTTTAATTCAGGAGATTGAAGATCGTGCGCTAAGCGTAGATCCAAACATGAAGCAACTGGCCGAGGTTGAAGGTAAGCGCTTGATGAAACAATTGGAAGGACTGAAAGCGAAATTGATCAAGACCTCAAAAGGAAAACATGATCAAGCTATGAAATCAATTGACTCAATCAAAGATCGACTTTTTCCGAACGGAGGTTTGCAGGAACGATCAGCTAACTTCTTGACTTTCTGTGCAGATGGGGTAATTCAATCACGAATAGAAACACTCTACGATGCGCTCGATCCCTTTTCAAAAAACTTAATCGTTCTGATGGAAACAGATTCAATAAAATAAACTCAAAGTATTAGCGTTGAAGTACTACATTTGCACACATGCCTAAATTCTTAGTTGTACTACTCTTATTTCTGTCAGGTTTTTCTTTCTCACAAGAAGTGACATTGACTGGTCGTACTGTCGATCGTGTAGGTAAACCAATTGAGTATATCCAGGTTTATTCTGCTGAGGCCATTTCCATTGTTGATACAGACGCTGACGGAACGTATACTTTGACGTTTTCCAGACCTGATACAGTTTTAATCAAGTTCAGAACAAGTCCGTTAATTGAGGAATCTGAAACAGTTGAAAAAACGGTTATTCTCAAAGAAGGAGCAAATGAATTGGAGGACGTCA
>JBGCDF010000446.1:0-8877 GCA_045105095.1 Crocinitomicaceae bacterium
GCTTGCAATCCTTTTTTCTTTGCTGTAACTTTTTTCATAATAATTTATTTTGATACTAAATTTAAGCTCAGTCCCGCAATAAATTTACACCCACCGCAGGTGTTTTTAACGATTTCACCTGAAAAGGGGCAAAATGGAAGAACAACTTCCACTCTTGAAAAGGGGGGGGGATTTCTTGATTATCCCCTATAGGATGAAAAATTGTACCAATAGTTAGGTGATGAGATTAGATTTTTTTTGTTGATAAAAGAGCACAAATCCTTTCTTCGAATAGAAGGACGTTCATTGCACCTCAAACATTATTGATCTGAAGATCTTTGAAGAGTTATTCTCTACCGATTCAGCTAATTCTAAAACAATTAGTCTTCCATTTTTCAGGTTGATAAAATTAAAATAAGAGCGATCAGTTATCAACTATTAGTGTAAAGCCAAGCACTTCAAAGTTGACTTTCTATGCGAAATACTAAATTGGAATCGTTGAAGAAGTGTTTCGACATACCAAGAGGCAACGTAAGCATTAGTTCCTCATAAAAATATTCTTACATAAAAAAGCCACATCTTTCGATGAAGCTTTTCTTCTGCGGTTGGAATCACACCGCAATCTACTGAGCAACCAATTGATTATGCAATTCCAGAGAGTATATTTATGCTTGTCATCTATTTGACTAATCCAGATGCAGATAACCAAAGACGAGCGATTAAAATTAAAGGTGGAATAAGAAAAGGACTATCATTGGGCTCTATCCTATGAAAGCGTTCTTCGGGTATAAAACAACTAAGAAACTGAAGGAAGAAGCATACTTAGTTCTGATCCCGATAAAACTTCTATCATTCAAACTATTTTTGATAAAGTAGAAGCAGGAATCCCACAATCATAAATCCGAACAGAATACGCGAAGAAAGGAATTGTAATTTCACGTAACACCCTTTCGAAAATGCTGAAACGAATTACCTACACAGGAAAAATCCTCGTTCCTGCACACAAGGAAGAACCAATGTATATTCGCAATCGTTTACATGAACCATTGATCTCAGAAGGACAATTCTATCGCGTTCAGCAAATACATAGTGGAAATCGTAAAATTCGTTGAAAACACATTCCGAAATATGCTAAGTTACGGGACGATTTCCATTTAAGAGGGGTTCTGAAATGCAGCAAATGTGACTCTATTTTAACCTCTAGTTTCTCGAAAGGAAAACTTGGGAAACGATACGGATATTATCATTGTAATTCCTGTAAAATGAGCCTGTTTCTGCGATCAAAGTACATGATTCATAACCTATTACTTAAAGTAATTACGATTGATCCTTCCGTCGTAAATCTATACAAGGAAATGCTAGATAAAACTTTAGGAGCCGATGATAAGCAAAACGCAAATGAAGCTAAGAGGCTCAAAACACAGCTTGTTCAAATTGACGAACACGCGAAGCGATCACAGGATTTAATGCTCGACGGTAAACTCGATCCAGATGAATACGTCAACATTAAAACACGTTTGAGTGTTCAAACATTGGAACTTAAAAACAAGATTGATCGATTAAAATCAACAAATACCGAAGTAAAGTCCCACGCCAAAGCAGGATTGAATCTATTGACGAATATCGCTGAAACGTACAGCAAGTCTAGCATTCAACTAAAACACAAAATTGTGTGTTCCATATTTCCAGAATTCCTCTGATTTGAGGGTGAAAAATGTCGAACACCAAAACTGAATTCGATATTTGCGCTCTTCCCTAGTATGGGTGGGGATTTCATGGAAAAGAAAAAGGGACAACTAACACAGTTTTGTCAGTTATCCCCTTCTGCGGAGAGACAGGGATTAATTCCACTTCGCTCCATGCTTTCGTCGTAAGCTCCTCAGGTCGAACCTTTTTTGGGCTCTCATCGTGTCTCTCCAAACGAAAAAAGCCAGGCTAAATCATCGGATACAATTTCTTGATGCTCACGAATCGCATCGGCTTGGAGAGAGGGGAACAGTTCTCGAACTCTTTATGGGAGGATTGAAAAGATTTGGAGGAGTTGAATTTAGATTCTACTGTGTGAGCTTCGTTCAACGGTCCCAGGGAGTCAGGATGAGCATGGTATTTACGATCGGGTTTGAGTGCAAATACGGTAAAGTTGATCAAGAATGCGGAAATCAGCAGAATGGTTCGATACCTAGTACGAATTATGAGGGCATGGTAGGAAGTTAATAAAAATGATCTTTCCTAGCAATATCGATAGGAACTAGTATAACACCGAAACGTGTCCTACTTTTATTTCTCGACTCCCACCTTTCGAATCTTTAACGGTCAATTTCCATGTGTATATGCCGTTCTGGACCAATTCACCATTCAATCGATTTCTTCCATTCCATCCTTCACCGGGGCTAGAAGACTCAAAAACAATTTCTCCCCATCGATTAAATATTTCAAAATTGTAGTATGCTTCGTCAATTCCTGAAACAATAGGAGTGAAGTATTCATTCCGATTATTTCCGTCGGGTGTGAATGAGTTGGGCACATAGATTTGTAAAAAATCGGCTGTAACTATATCTCTGGTGATTTGATCTACGCATCCATATTCTGACGTTACATCTAGTAGGATGCTATAACTTCCGCCACTTGTATAGAAATTTGTTGGGTTTTGAACCGCACTAAAAACACCATCTCCAAAAGACCATTCCCAATTAACAGCCAGTTGAGATAAGTCGTTAAATGTAACCAAAGATCCATCCAATCCCTCATCAATGCTAAAATCGAAATCAGCAATTGGATTAGGAAAAACAGAAATGTAATCTGTATATGTTGATGAATTAGAACAGCCTTCTGCGTTGGTTACCTCAAGCGAAATCGAAAACACTCCATCTGAAATGTAGGTGTGTTGAGCTTGTTGGGCGGTAATGGAAGAGAAACCATCACCAAAATCCCATAATGCTGTCATTCCATTCGTATATTGATCGTTCGTAAAGTCAATGGTCAGTGGTGCGCAACCTTCAATGATATTTGCTGAAAAGGCGACATCTGGATTTTCGGCAACCAACAGTGTAATTGTATCCGAAGAGAAACAAAGGCTATCGAAGCTATAAGTGATTTGATACGCACCAGGACCAATTGAGGGGTCGAAAAATCCAAGTGTATCCACTCCGCTTCCTTGCCAAGCACCTCCTATAGTATTTGAGACGAGGTTGATACCTAAGTCAGCCAAGCAGAGTGTATCGCTCGGTGAAACAATTGTCGGATCGATAGGCAGAGCAAATGAGAGATTTGCAGTGTCTGAATTGACGCATCCGTTGATTGTTGTGACCTGAAGCCAGTAATTACCTACGTTACCAATTGTGTTCGTTGGATTTATCGTGCCATTCGACCACAAATAATCGACGTTGGAAAGATTTGAAAAATCCAAGAATACCGATTGTCCCTGACAGACTGTGGTATCAGGAAGAATAAAAGTGGGTTTTTCGTCGATAATTACCTCATACGTACTAGTGTCCGATTCACAATTATTCCAAGCAATTAATTGAACATTATATAGGCCGGGTCCCGAAAAAACGTGTGAAGGTGAGAACAGCTGTGATTGATTATTTGCAGTGTTGTTGACGTCACCAAAATCCCATAAGACAGAGTCCGCGGTTAATGATCCATTAAATACAAAATTCACACTGTCGCCATCACAAGTACCTCCTGAGTACGTGTAATCTGCAATCTTGTTAAAGAAGCTTTGGTTAAAAGATGGCAGACCATATCTCACCTGCCCTGTAATATTTACACCTCCAGTATTGGTCGTGCCAGCTCCCTGAAAATTGCAATTGGTCCCGAATAGATTTGGATTATTGATAACACCTAAAAAACCCTGTAAAGCTCTAGTGACGTATATCTTACCATCTGGTCCTAGTTGCATTGAGTAATATCCCCCAGCGTTGGTCCAATAGGGAAGCGGATAAGGAGGAGATACTACTTGTCCTACCGACCAAGGGTCTGCGAGGTTCGCATCAAACTGCCACATGGTCCAATTATTGGTTTGTGCGACGTAAAAGTATCTGCTGTTCGGCGAAAATTCTAGTCCATAAGTGTAATTGTTATTGTTGAGAGAGTCAAAAAATCCAATTGGAGATACCCTTCCGTTTGATAGAATACCTGTCACATTGTCAAAATCAAAAACTTCTACGACGCGCAATACTGCAATACCACTAGCTAATTTAGAACCATCAGGAGAGAACTTCATCTGGCCAGTTGTTCCATTCAGCTGGCCAATTGCTCCAAATGGTGACTGATGTATCGAGCCAATGGTAGTAATAACAGGTGGCTGAACTCCTGTCGGTGTTACTTCAAAAGCATAATAATCAGCCGTTCCCACTGTATGTACCATCACCCAAACATTCGTGCAATTTCCGTGTTTAACGAGTGTGATTTTTTCAGTCGTATTGCCGAGTAAATTAATGTTTTTCACAGTTGTTACGGCTCCTAAACCACCCGATAGCGTCATATCAACAATTGAATAATGAAGACCAAGTCCGTCTTCAAATTCCACAGTAAAAATGTAATATTCGTTGGAATTGCCTGGATTTTGAAAAGCGACTACACTCTGAGTAGATGAGGTATCTCCTAGCATTCCTGCGCTGTTCGTCATGGGTAAATTTACACTGTTAAAGATTCTTTCTCCATCCGTGTAAAATAAGAGCTGGCCATTCGCATCGGACACGGTCGAGCAACCTTCGTTTTGAACCATGGCGCTGGTAAAAATTGGAGCAGGAGTTCCAGAAGAGAAATCGAGTCCAGCATTTAATCCGAAGTTCCAGTTGTTTGCTTCGTTCTGACTTAGTCCCAGTGATGCTAAAATAAATGTAGCTGTAAAAACTAATAGCGCTCGTTTCATTCACTCAATTGTTGAAGGATAATGATTAAAGGTTAAACAAAAATAGCTAATTCCATAAATTTTAACTCTCTCAAATTATATATTTTTATCGAACTCTTCGAATCCTAACGTGAAATTGAGGTAAGCCTTGGTCGTGATCCAGCGCGGAGAGCCATGGAACCAAAAGCAATGCACTTCGCGCTTAGCTTTTGGTTGCCGAGAGAGGGGCCTAAACTCCTTTCTGTCGTTGATCTCCACTTCGTTACGGGTCGAACGGCTTCTCATCCAACTCTCACAAAACAAGAGAAAGCAACGCTTTTGAAGAGTGAGATTCGTCCGGGAAGGACAAGTAATCGAACGAAAAAAGCCAGGCTAAATCATCGGATACTCTATCTTGATGCTCATGAATCGCATCGGCTTGGAGAGAGGGGGATTGTTTCGTTAACGCTTCACGTCTACGCTGCGCTTCGGCACGAACGGGTTCTCATCCCACTTCCGCAAACAAAAAAGCCAGACCAAGTCATCGGATACTCTATCTTGATGCTCATGAATCGCATCGGCTTGGAGAGAGGGGGATTGTTTCGCTAACGCTTCACGTCTACGCTGCGCTTCGGCACGAACGGGTTCTCATCCCACTTCCGCAAACAAAAAAAGGACGACCTTTCGGTCATCCTTTTTATTGTGCGGAGAGAGGGGGATTCGAACCCCCGTTACGTTTCCGTAAACACGCTTTCCAAGCGTGCGCGTTCAACCACTCTGCCACCTCTCCGTTTTCTAAATCTAAAGACTAATACTGGAGTTCAACCTCCCGATAATCATCGGGACTGCCACCTCTCCTTTACCGCCTTTAGCGGGGCGCTAAAATACAAAAATATTAATCGCTTGTTGGTAGGAAGACAGAAGTCAATTGGATTTATTCCTTTTGTTTCCGAACCTTATTCTCTTTCTAAAAGATTTAAAATCTATTTATGGGAAATGCGGCGAAAGAATTACGTCAGTTGCTTCCGTTCTAACTAATAACTCACCTCTCCCCTCGTATCGTGCGACAGTAGCGCTATTGCTTCATCTCTGGATTCCTTTGCCAATACGCACATCATCTTTGTTACGGCTGCTTCAGTGGTCATGTCTCCGCCTGAAATCACACCCAATTTTTTGAACATAGAACTCGTTTCGTACATCCCGTGCTCCACTTTTCCCGTACTGCACTGAGTGATGTTCAGCATAATTCCCCCATTTGAGATAAACTCGCCGCAAAGTCGTTCGAATACTTCACTAGCAGGTGCATTTCCCGCTCCAAAGGTTTCCAGAACAATCCCATCTACCTGCTCTCTATCAAAGACGCTCGTGTAAATCGAGAAATCGATTCCTGGATAAATTTTGATCAATCCAACACGTTTGTTGAAGCTCTTCTGAATAGAGAATTCGGAAGCATCCGTGCGATACAACATTTTACGGTGGTATTCGATGTGAACACCTGCCGTTGCCAATTCAACTAGGTTTGGAGACTTGATCGCCTCAAAATTCGAAGCAGAGTCCTTCGTACTTCGATTTCCACGGTATAAATGATACTCAAAATAGATCGCTACTTCCTGAATAATTGGCGCACCAGCATCATCTTCGGATGCGGCTATTTCGATGGCCGTGATTAAGTTTTCTTTTCCATCTGTGCGAATAGTACCGATAGGCAATTGTGACCCCGTTAGAATGACAGGTTTTCGAAGTCCATCGAACATAAAACTCAAAGCTGATGCCGTATATGCCATGGTGTCCGAACCGTGCAGGACCACGAATCCATCATACTGATCATAGTTCGACTCGATCAATTCACCAATGCGAATCCAAAGGTCAGGGTTCATATTCGACGAATCGATTGGATCTTCGAAGCTGATCGTAGTCATTTCGATATTCAAACGTTTCAATTCTGGAACATGCTGATCAATCAGGTTGAAATCGAAAGTCTTCAACTCCCCTGTTTCTGGATCATTGATCATTCCAATGGTTCCTCCCGTATAGATTATGAGTACACTTGGTTTCATCCTAGGAAAATTGAAAAAGTTCGTTTGCATTTGCCGTCGTCATTTCCTCAATGGTTGAAAGCGGAACATTATAGACTTCTGTGAGTTTTTCTGCTATATGTAGGATGTAACTACTTTCGTTCCTTTTCCCTCGGAACGGAACTGGAGTGAGGTAAGGGGAATCTGTTTCCAGAATCAAATGTTTCAAATCTACGTTTTCCAACACCTTGTCAAGTGCTGCTTTTTTATAGGTCAGAACTCCACCGATTCCCAATTTGAATCCGCCGTAACTCAATACATGATTCGCTTGTTCTACCGTTCCAGTGAAGCAATGAAAAACACCTGTTAAGTTCTCGTCATTAATCTCATCCAAAATTTCAAAGATTGGTTCAAACGCTTCTCTGGCATGAATCACTATCGGCAACTTCAGTTCTTTTGCCCACTCGACTTGCATGCGAAAGGCTTCGGCCTGCTCATTTACAAAGGTTTTATCCCAGTATAAATCCATTCCGATTTCACCAACTGCGATGTATTTACCTTCAAAAAGATTCTTTTGGATGATCTCTAATCGTTCTTTCCAATCTTCTTTGATCGAACCAGGGTGTAAGCCCATCATTGGGAAACAATTGGTTGGGAAATCTTTCGCAAGATCGTTCATCGCATCAATTGTATCGATATCGATGTTTGGAAGGAGCATTTTTTCCACTCCTGCATCAATGGCTTTTTGAACAATTTCTGATCGATCTTCGTCGAATGCGTCAACGAATAAATGCGTGTGCGTATCAACAAACATATTGAACTATGGATTCAGTTATTAGAAAAGAGAAATACTCAGTCCCATTTGAACACGGTTCAACTGGATACTGTTTGGATTAGAGAATATCGTATTGAAATTATAGCTTCCGAAAAGCGCCCAGTTTCTGAAACCAAGTCGAATGTGCGCAGAATACAGGAAAAAGTTTTGATCTGGAAATTTGTAACTCTTCGTTACATCTCGATCCAACCATCGACCGGTTACGTACTTGTTATACATACTTGTCTGAATACCGACTTTTCCACCGATGTGAAATTTAAAGTGTCTCCAGCTTTCTTTATGAAATCTCAACTCAAGTGGAACAGAAAAACTGTGTCCTCCCAAAAGGCTTTTTCGGAAATCATCTGTTGGTTGTTTCGGCTGCCAAATGGTAATTCCTAGCGAATCGATTCCATCCAAATGACCATTGTGTCGTGTTACATGATAGGAATGAGAAAGGCCTGTTCCGATTGAAACCGTGTTTCCTTTTGTCAGCGGGATATCGAACATTAGATTCGTATTGAGTCCGATAGACCCCCAATGAATGTCAAATAGGTCTTTATCTCCGATCCAATCGTTGTAAGTGATATCAAAAATGAGTCGATCGTATTTACGAACTTTTTCAATGCTAGCTGGTCGCCATCCGGTAAAAAACCACATGGCACCAGGACGAAATTTCGACGGAATACTGTCGCCTTTACTATCGTACTGAGCCTGCGCTGCAAAGCTCAAACCGATGAACGCGATACTAGCTATTATCAGTTGTTTCATTTCTCCATTTTTGTTCCCAATTCCACGCATCTCTCACGGCATCTTCCATGCTGCGTTGCGTTGACCAATTGAGTAATTCTTTCGCTTTGGTGACATCCGCATATATCTGCTCCACATCACCTTTTCTACGATCTCCGAACTTCCAATTTAATTGACGATTGGACACTTTCTCGAAGGTATGAATTATTTCCAAAACACTCGATCCCTGACCTGTACCAACATTTACAACCTCATTAAATGAACCTGTTTGCTGCAGTAGCCAATCCAAGCCCTTCACATGTGCGTCGGCAAGATCCGATACGTGAATGAAATCTCTTACGCACGTTCCGTCTGTGGTATTATAGTCCTTACCATACACCGTTAGTTCGTCCAGAATGCCCAAGGCCGTTTGTGTCACATATGGCAACAAGTTGCTCGGTTCTCCAGAAGGGAGCTCTCCAATCAAGCTGGAAGAATGTGCTCCA
>JBGCDF010000447.1:0-7737 GCA_045105095.1 Crocinitomicaceae bacterium
CTCAGTGCAGAACAAATATCGCGAGGGGTGAGCGGAGCCGAACCCCGAAATCAATATTATGTTAACGGATTCAATTCGAATTAGCTAGCTGAGCGCAGCCGAACTAGGTAGCTGAGCGCAGCCGAAGCTACTTCGGATGACTAAACTTATACCCAACTCCCTTCACCGTCTTAATGTAACCATCGCCAATTTTCCCGCGAAGCTTACGAACGTGAACATCAATGGTGCGATCACCAACCACAACTCCTTCACCCCAAACGGTTTTTAAAATGTAGTCCCGATCAAATACTTTTTCTGGTTTTGAAGCCAACAAGGCCAGTAATTCAAATTCTTTTCTTGGAAGGTGAACGGTCTCACCATTGTTTGTTACCAAGTATTTCTCTCGGTCAATGTGTAAAGTCCCTTCGTCCGTTACAGTCGATTCTTCTTCGAAACTTGAATTTCTCCGTAACAAGGCTTTTATACGACTGATAAGCACGCGTGGCTTGATAGGCTTGGCAACATAATCATCTGCACCAGCATCTAATCCTGCGATCTGACTATAATCCTCACTTCGCGCCGTTAAGAAACAGATGCGTATATGCTTGGTCAATGGATCATTACGAAGGATATCGCACACCTCAATTCCATCCATTTCCGGCATCATCACATCCAGAATAACGATATCTGGTTGATTCGATGTCGCAATCTCAATACCGTCCTTGCCATTTGAGGCTGTATAAACGGTAAACCCCTCTTTCTTCAAATTATAAGCTAAAATATCTCTGATATCAGCTTCATCATCTATGATCAATACAGATTCCATGCGTCGATTTTAATCAATTTAAGTTTCAAGCTCGGATAAATATAGCGAGAATATTGGAATCTTAAGTCGTTGAATATTTACCCTAGTTCGGAATTACTAAATCCGTTTAGTAATTAATATTTCGTGTAGCCTAGTGTTCTCAACGAAATTATATGGACGATTAAAACTATTTGTACGGGTTACTAAAAGTCAAATTCTTATGATGCTAAAGAAAACAACCTTTGGATTAAAAGTTTGTTCGAATGCATTTTCATAAAGGTGATTCACCTAACTTTGTAATGTAGTAGTAGGTTAGGTTGATTAGTGTAACGAGAATTTTGGACGCCTGTCTGGAATTCTCGTTCTTTTTTTGCCCAATATGAACTCAGTGTTATGTTTTTTCAAAAAGAAGGTGATCGATCTTGTCAGAATTGAACTTCTCCTATTTTTGTACAAATAAATTACCCTAGATTATGACATTTGAGATCCTGAAGAGGTCAATCATCCTAATTTTTGTATGCTTATTAGGTCACACAGCGTTTGGTGGCGATCAGTTTATAGAAAATATTTCTTCCAAAGGCGGAGAAGGCGAAGCGAAAATCACTTGGAATATCACCTACGATAGTCTTCCTACAGACAAAAAATTAGTCATAAGATACCTCCCGAGCAATCTTACAAAGCTAGATGCCGACCCTGATTGGAAATACACCGAAATTTTGGATGCCTCCATTACGTCCTATACCTTAAAGAAGTTAACCGTAAGTGAGAAGTATTCATTCGGTATTGGAGTTATTCAGGATAGTCCGCTCGACAAAAAGGAATTGGGCGAAGCCAACATCATTTGGTCGAAGAAAAAGTCATTTAAGACAGAAAGAAGCTGGAAGTTGGGGTCTGGACTTGTGATGCGAATTCTCATGCTGCTAGGGTCTCTAGCCTTATTCATTTATGGAATGAAGATCATGAGTGAGGGGATTCAAAAAGCTGCAGGACAGCGTTTGAGACAAATTCTTGGTGCTATCACAAAGAACCGCTTGAAAGGAATTTTTACTGGGTTCGTGACGACTTCAATCATTCAATCCTCTTCTGCGACAACTGTTATGGTCGTAAGTTTCGTAAATGCTGGCCTCTTAAGTTTGAAGCAGAGTATTGGTGTGATCATGGGAGCAAATATCGGTACAACAGTTACCGCATGGATTGTTGCCTTCCTTGGATTCTCCGTAAGCATGTCCGATTACGCCTTACCAATTATGTTGGTGGCGATCATCTTGATGTTCTCGAACAGAGGAAATATGAAATCATGGGGCGAAATGCTTGTCGGGTTCGCAATTCTCTTCATTGGATTGGAGTTACTAAAATCGGGAGTTCCTGATTTGAAAGGAAACGTGGACGCGCTGAGCTTCCTCAAGAGCCTTTCAGGACACGGTGTATTCAGCGTGATCATCTTCGTATTGATAGGTACTTTAGTGACGATTGTTGTTCAATCATCATCTGCCGCAATGGCGATTACCATTTTGCTGTGTGAAAGAGGAATTATTCCTTTCGAAATGGCTGCAGGAATGGTTTTGGGAGAGAACATTGGAACTACGATTACTGCCAACTTAGCAGCGATAGTCGGAAACGTACACGCCAAACGTGCGGCGCGCGCACACTTTATCTTTAATGTATTTGGAGTGACGTGGATGATCATTGCCTTCCCTTGGTTCATAGATTTGATTGACGACTTGGTTTCTCAGAACTTTGTGAGCCCAATCAAGAACCAAGAAGCACGACCTATCGCATTAGCACTATTCCATACCATATTTAATGTACTGAACGTATTATTGCTAGTGTGGTTCACTCCGTTCATCGCACGATTGGTAATTAAAATGGTTCCGACCAAATCTACGAGTGATGAAGAATTCCGTCTGGATTATATCAAGGGTGGACTTCTTGCAACTCCAGAACTCTTCTTGTTAGAAGCGCAAAAGGAATTGGCGAAGTTTGGAAAGATTACCTCAAAAATGTCTCGCTTCTTCCAAGAGTTGATGTTTGAGAAGGATCAGAAAAAGAAGAAGAAAATTATCGCTAGAATTGCCAAATACGAGGAGATTACCGATCAGGTTGAACAAGAAATTTCGGGATACTTGAGTGAATGTGCTGCGAATGAACTCTCTTCTGATTCAGGTTTGAAAGTACGAAGTATGTTGGCCGTGACATCTGAACTGGAGAGAATAGGAGACATCTTCTATCAAATGTCCTTAACCTATGAGCGCAAGGCCAAGGAGAAAATTTGGTTTACTCCAGAGCAACGTGCCAATGTCAAATCGATGTTGGAAGGCGTGGATGCTGCATTTACAGTCATGATCGATAACCTGAATATGCCGTATGAAAATGTGACCATTACGGAAGCGATGGAAAAAGAGCGTAAGGTAGATAAAATGCGTAATAAGTTCAGAAAGAAGCATCTGGCTACGATTGAAAAGGATGACTACAACATTAGAAGTGCTGCTGTATACACTGATTTGATTTACTCATGCGAGCGCGTTGGAGATCACATCATTAATGTTACGGAAGCATTAATAGGTAAGAATATTCTTGGAGAGGAAGACTAGAGCAATCGCTTTAATTCTATTCAAAAGCGTTAACAATTTGTTACTTTGTGATTGACGATGGTCGAATTCGCACAAATCGTTTATTTTAGAACCTGAGTTCGTAAAATGAAATCGCATGAAACGAGCATGATATTTATTCATCATAGTATCGAAATGATAATGATGAAAGAAATAGTATGCGAGAACGAAGTGGTTACATGGATGCAGAATTTATCTGCATCTTCTCGAAAAGATAAATTTGAAGCACATGAAAATTAAAATTCTACTTGTTGAAGATGATACCAGCCTTGGGTTTATCATTTCAGATTCCCTAAAATCCAATGGATATGACGTAACGCTCAAATCTGATGGGGCAGAAGGGCTCAAAGCATTCAACGAAAGTGAGTTTCATATGTGCATTTTCGATGTCATGATGCCGAAAAAAGACGGTTTCACCTTAGCGAAGGATGTACGTAAAATGGATCAAAACATTCCCATTCTTTTCCTGACGGCGAAATCAAACGATCAAGACAAAGTAGAAGGGTTTAAATCTGGTGGTGATGACTACCTAACGAAACCGTTCAATGTAGAGGAATTGCAGTTAAGAGTTGCAGCGCTTTTACGACGAGTGAATATTCAGCCTGAAGCGAAAGAAAAAGACGTTTACGATATTGCAGGCTATCAATTCGATACAATCAATTACGAGTTAAAACATCCCGAATTCGAGAAAATTCTCACCAAAAAGGAAGCTCAAATTTTGAAGATCTTGTGTAAATTTGCCAATCAAGTCGTGGCACGAGAAGTTGTCTTAAATGCCGTCTGGGGGCAGGATGATTATTTCGTGGGGCGTAGTTTGGATGTGTTTATCACCAAATTGAGAAAGTACCTCAAGCAGGACGAGCGAATTCAAATTACGAACGTTCACGGAATTGGATTTAAACTCGAAATCGAAGAATGAAGAAATTATTGACGATCCTTTTTGTCGCAATCTCAACCCTGAGTTTTGCAGACCAATTGGCATATATTTCAAAAGCGGACGCAGATCGCGCAGTAGTGAAATTGGAAAAGATGAAATCAATTTATCTTTTCTGTGGTTGTTGTTCATTGGTTGAGCCTGAAAAGGTAAAACCACTTAAAGTGTACACCAAGCATACCGGGTATGAAGAGTACTGGGAAGTATACATTCAATACTTAGACGAAGATGGGATTACCAGAGATATTCCATTGGACCTTGCCTATGTTTGGAAAAAAGGACTCTTTGCTTACAAAACTGTCGGAGCATTATTAGATCTCGATCATGATTATTGCGTCAAACCAAAAGATTGGGACAATCCTAAGAAACAGGAAAAGGATATCTAATGGCCATCTTACTTCATCTTGAAACATCAACGAAAGTATGTTCTGTAGCTCTATCAAAAGATGGAGAACTACATGCAATGGAAGAATTGGAAGAAGCGGGCTACTCGCATGGTGAAAACCTCACTATTTTCATTGAACGCGTATTGGAAAAAGCGCACATCTCGATGAACGAGTTGAGTGGTATTTCTGTAGCTTCTGGACCAGGATCGTATACGGGGTTAAGGATAGGAGTTTCCACCGCAAAAGGGTTGTGTTATTCGCTTAAGATTCCATTGATAGCAATCGACAGTTTATCTGCACTAGCTGCTCTTGACAATTCTGATCAAACGAAATGCGCTGTAATTGACGCTCGAAGAATGGAAGTCTATAATTGCTTTTTCGATGCAGATGGTAAGAAGTTAAAGGAAATCTCAGCGGACATCATCGATGAAGATTCCTATCGAGAGTTCGAACCATTCACCTATTTCGGAGATGGCGCCCAAAAACTGGAAGAAGTTTGGAAAGATCGAAATTGCACCATTAACTCAGAAATCAAATCTTCTGCAAAGGGACAAGTGAAGATCGCGTATCAAAAATTCCAGAATTCAGACTTCGAAGATGTCGCTTACTTCGAGCCATTCTACCTGAAAGATTTCATCGCAGGAAAGAAGGCATAGCCCCTCATTGTATCTCTGTTAATTCGTGTTTATCTCAAGTTATAAGAGGGCTCGCTCCAATTGTCTACTTTTTGTCTACCGTTTTGAGAAGTGAAATTTTAGATCGAACTGAAAAATAACGTAATTTCGTGCTCACGATTTATACTGAGTTAAAGAACCATTATCATGAGTCATTTAAAAAACAATCTAGCCGCATTACTTTTCTTAATTACACTATCAATTTCAGGAAGTTCTTTTGCCGCTGATTTAGTTGTGCAAGAATCCGGTCCAGTTGGAACTTACGCATCAATAGGAGCAGCAGTGGCAGCTTCAACAGATGGAGATAGAATTATCATTAACAACACTGTTTCAGGTTTTCCGTGGACGGAAGATATCTTAATTAATAAGTCCTTAACATTCTTGAGCGCTGCCGATAACCAGCGTTTTATCGTTCACGGCGAATATACCATTCAGCATGCTCCAGGACGGGAAGTGACCATTATTGGAATGGAAAATGTGGATGGAGATATATCATCAATTGGTAATGGTGGTACAACGCGAACGATCGTAAATATTATGTGGTGTACGTTGACTTCTGGTTCTGTGAATATGAACCATGATTACTTTGAACTGAACCTGGCGAGTAGCACACTTTCTGCAAGTGTAACATTTAGATATGGTAAAGTTATAGGAAATCAGTTTTCTGGTGGTTCAATCGTCGCAAATACTGATGCGCTGGCAGGTATTGACAGTGTTCACATTGTAGGAAATGACAACGTGAGTGCTATTAGCTGTAATACTACAAGTCACTATGTGTATGTATCTAATAATTACGTATCCTCAAGTAGTTTAGGAATCTCAATTGTGAATTTGAAAGTAGGAACGGGATCGAATGTCATTCGAAATAATTCAATTATTGTGGGTTCTGCTGATCATGCCATGTACATTTACTCAGGAGTGTCAGGTAACCTGATCATTTACAACAATATCATAGATGATGGCGGAACAGCTGATTTTGGCATTAGAAATCTGTCAGTTTCATTAACTAATTTAATCGTTTCGTATAATTTTATTCAAAGTACGTTTGACAATGGAACGTTGGTTGGTATTACAAATGACGGAACGAATGTTATTTCAGGTTCTGTTGGTTTAAACGGGGATGGATCTAGTAACTGGACTGGAACAATCGACGGAGGGAACCCTGGAACTGCTGATTATGATCTCGATTTAACGCGAAACGATCCTGGTTGCTTTGGTGGCTCCTACTCACACGATAACTTCTTCCCTATAGATGGAACAAGCTCGAAAGTCTTCTATCTACAGATGCCAAATGAAATTTTAGTCGGTGGATCAAATTCTGTGACTGGATATTCTTTCGACAGATAATTTAATATTCAGACAACACACAACACGACAACTTAAGTGCTGAAGAAACTTCAACATATCATTCTCTTTGTGACATTCTTTGTCAGTCCATTTGTGATTGGACAGCAAGTTACCGTAGCTGAGTATTTCTGGGATACAGATCCAGGACTTGGAAATGGAACGGTGCTGCTCGCTGAAGATGGAGCCCTCGATGAAGCGGTTGAGAAGTTATTTACGAACTCAGCTTCGTTCCCAACAGCGGGAATCCATACATTTAATATTCGTGTAAAAGGACTAGAGAATACCTGGAGTAATACATTCTCGTACACTGTTAACGTTTCAAATCAACTACTTTCAAGTAGAGATGTTAAAGTGATCCAAGCGGAGTATTTCTGGGATACTGATCCAGGTCAGGGGATGGCGTCAACACTTTTGGCACTTGATGGAAACTTAAATGAAGCAATTGAACAACTGTTTGATAATTCATCATCACTTCCAGCTGCTGGCTTACATACCTTCAATATTCGTATTCGCGGTGTAGATAGCACTTGGAGTAACATCTTTACACACACTGTGAATATTTACAACGAGGCTATTGTTTCACGGGACATGCATGTGATTCAGGCTGAGTATTTCTGGGATACAGATCCAGGACAAGGAAATGGTTCAGTGATTTTGGCCTTGGATGGTAACCTTGATGAGGCGGTAGAAAGTTTATTTGATGGCTCTGTACCAAGTCCTGCTGCAGGACTTCACACCTTCAATCTTCGCGTCAGAGGCTTCGATAATGGTTGGAGTTCCGTATTCACATACACAGTAAATGTCGGAACACAAACACTGTCAACACGAAGCATCAATGTGGTTCAAGCGGAGTATTTCTGGGATACTGACCCTGGGGTCGGAAATGGAACAGTGATTCTTGCGCTGGATGGTAACCTTGATGAGGCTATTGAGCAATTATTTGACGGATCAGTTTCAAGCCCATCAAGTGGTGTGCACACGTTTAATCTCCGAGCGAAAGGAG
>JBGCDF010000448.1:0-5094 GCA_045105095.1 Crocinitomicaceae bacterium
TATGGGCCCTCCCATCATGTACGACGGAAATGGTTCTACCAGAATAAGCAATCCCAAAACAGTAAAAGAACCAATGGACTTAGATACTTTAACCATTGATATTCCGACAGTTTCCGATAGTGCAGAAAAAAGCGCCATACAAGTAGATAAAATCACTGAATACAACGCTATTGCTTATCCAAATCCTACAAAGGATAAAACGACCCTTCGCATCGACACTCCAAAAACGGCGCGTTTTTCCATTCGTGTTTTTAGCGAATCAGGAAACACTGTACAATCTTATGGAAAAAAGGAGTTTCCAGGCGGAAGTAATGAATTCACAATAGATCTAAGTAATCTTGCTAGAGGTGTCTATATTGTTGGACTACAATCTCCAGAGTTTGGAAAGACCCTGTATATCAAAAAGTTGTAGTTTACACCAATTCTCCGCCCATTTCTCCACTTCCTGGGCCAAGTTTGATTGCGTCATTTGCCGCACTGATCAACAAACGATTGTGTTCGATATATAGAACCGTATTTCCTTGTTCAACAAGTCGCTGAAAGAATCGAATCAATTGCAGAAGGTCCTGTTGATGTAACCCCGTGCTTGGCTCATCAAATAAATAAAGTGACTTTCCTGACGCATTCATCAACTGTTTTGAGAGCTTCAATCGTTGCGCTTCTCCTCCTGACAGAATATTTCCACCGTGCCCTAATTGCAAGTGTCCTATCCCAACGTCCTTTAGCAGCTGAAGGTCTTGTTTGATTCGAACATGATCGAAGAAATCGTACGCTTCGTTGATCGTCATTTGAAGCACTTCGCCAATTGATTTACCCTTGAGTTTACATTGTTGAATTTCGTCGTTGTATCGTAAACCATAGCACACATCGCACTCCGTCCAGATGTCTCCCATGAAGTCCAAACTGGTTTTTTGTTGACCGTGTCCTGCGCAAGACGAACACTTCCCCTTCTTGCTTTGGTAACTGAAGTCAGCCTTTTTGAACCCGAGTTGTTTCGCTTCCTCTGTTTTCGCAAATTCACCTCGAATAAAGTCTAGAATTCCTGTAAATGATGCAACAGTACTTAATCTGTTCCCTGTAAACGGTTTTTGATCAATCATGATGACCTCATCAAACTGATCAATTCCAAAAATAGATCTACACCCCACACTGCGCTTCTTGGTATACGACTCAAATATCACGTCGCGAATCAAACTGGATTTTCCACTTCCCGAAACACCCGTAACTGCAGTTATTTGTCCAGATTGGAAAGTGACGTCTAGATTCTTGAGATTGTTTCGCGTAGCGCCTTTCACTCCAAACGCTTGTTTCTCATGATTGAACGTTATTGGTTTTACAGCACCTGAATTTTCGAGCAGCTGAGCAGTTAAGGTTTCTGAGTGATTTTGCAATTCCTGCTTTGTTCCTTGAAATACCACTTCGCCTCCTTCATTTCCACTTCCCGGACCCATTTCAACAATGTACCCTGCGGACTGAATAAATTGTGCGTCGTGCTCTACTGCGATCACGGTGTTTCCTTTCTCTGTGAGGTTTTTGAGAAGGCTCGTGAGGGCGTCAACTTGTTGTGCGTCTAGTCCAATGGTTGGTTCGTCTAGAACGTATGTCACACCGTAGAGGTCTGCCGAAAACTGCCCAGCCAAGGAAATACGTTGATGTTCTCCTCCTGACAGGCTTTTTGTTGATCGATCTATGCTTAGATGACCGAGTCCAAGGTCTAGCATAGGCTTTATTTTGCGAAGAATATCAGGGACAATGGCCTCCGCTATTTTTAATTCTGCAAATGGCAACTTAGTTTCCGACTTACTCAAGAAATCGGCGCATTTGGCAATACTTAGCTGTGTCAACTCATGAATGTTTAGTCCCAAAAACTGTACTTCAAGTAGTTCTTTTTTCAGTCGACTTCCTTTGCACGTAGAACATTCCACTTCGTGCAAAACAGCCTCCAATACCTGTTTGTTTTTATTGGATAGCCTTCGTTGATATTCATCGTCCAAATACGTGCACAGTCCTAACCATTGGGCTTCCAGTTCTTGCGTTCCCGTTCGAGATTTGGTTTTAAATGTCCACTCGACATTCCATTCTGTATCATCTCCTCCGAAAAGGATGATGCTTTGTTGTTCCTCCGTCAAAGCTTTCCACGGTAACGATAAATCCCACTTTTTGTGAGCTTCAAGCGTGCGCAATGTTGCCATAAATTGACCGTGCTCATCGGCGTAGTAATGCACTGCTTTATTGGTGGAAATCGCTCCGTCAAAAATGGATTTTTCGGGATTTACAAGCACTGAATCAGGATCACACTTAAGTTGAAACCCCAATCCACCGCATGATTCACAAGCACCGTTATGATGGTTGAAAGAGAAGCTCTGTGCAGAGTAATTCCATCCATTTTGGGCGCCAATTCGAGCATACAACAGACGGAGTGAATCATACATTCCTGACAATGTTCCTACTGTCGATCGCGTAGTCTTTGAACCCACCTTCCTTCTCATGGCAATGCATGGTCCCAATCCCTCAGACTCCATGATCTTTGCTTCATTATTCTGATGAATTAGGGAACGGTTGTAAGCAGATAGTGATTCCGTAAATCGGGCGTTGGACTCAGCAAAAATGGTATCATACACCAATGATGATTTTCCACTCCCTGATAAACCCGTAACGGCAGTAATACGATTCTTCGGGATACGAACGTCGATATTTTTGAGCTTGTGTGTTTGAACTCCCTTCAAGACTATTTCGCTCTGCTTTCGATTCTGTTTTTGCGTAAAATTAGGAGGAGTTGACCTTTGAGGTTTTGGAGAGCCTTGATGCATGATCTCCCCTCCACGAATTCCACTTTCAGGACCTAATTCAATGTGCCAGTCACTTTGCTGAATAATCTGCTCGTCCTGCTCAATGCACACAATCGTATTTCCTTTATCCGTGATGTGTCTGAATAGTTCGAGTAAGGTCTTAATATCCTGATGATGCAAGCCCGTGCTTGGTTCCGTCAGTACATACAAGGTATTTCCCGCATCCTTTTTCTGCAGTTGATTGGCGATCTTAATTCGTTGAGCTTCGCCTCCAGAAAGCGTTGTTGACGACTGACCTAAGGTCAAATAACCCAATCCTATGGCTTTCAAGGTTTCGATTCCTCGAAGAATTTTCGGTTGATCGTCGAAGAACGCAACAGCTTCACTGATGCTCATTTCGTATATGTCCGCGATGGACTTTCCTTTGTATAACACCTCGAGCGTTGGAGGGTTGAATCGCTTCCCGTTGCATTCTCCACAGGCTAAATCAACATTTCCGAGGAAGTGCATTCCAATCTGAATTTTTCCAGCTCCCTGACACGTTTCGCATCGGCCACCTTTGTTGTTGAATGAAAACCGTGACTTGGTGTAAGACCGTTCTTTGGAAAGAGGGAGTTTCGCAAATGCATCACGAATGTGATCCGAAATTCCCAGATACGTTGCTGGATTGCTTCGTGGGGTTTTTCCAATGGGAGATTGATCCACATAGATGAGTTTGTTGATTTGGGTTTCGGTAGAATGAAACTGACGTTTACATTCCTTGTTGCTTTGCAACGGCTTGTTCAACTCGCGTATTGTAGCCTTTTCGAAATTCGATTTCGCATCGGGGGCTGAGCGGAGTCGAAGCTCCCCTTTCGATAATAATTCTTCAATCGATTTCATCAACGTGTCCTTCACCAAACTCGTTTTTCCCGTTCCAGATTTCCCACTTACCACATTTAGCTTCCCCAGCTGAAAGGAAACATCAATGTTTTTCAGGTTATTCTTTGAACAAGCAATTAAATCAATGCTACCCGTTGATTTGTTAGACTTCGAAACTGGTTTTGGAAGATCCTGTTCGTGAATCGCTCTGTAGGTAGCGCTCGTTACCTTTACGTCCTCTTCTTGGAGAAAATCACCCAAAGAACCATTGAATAAAACCTCTCCTCCCTTCGACCCAGCTTGCGGGCCAACATCAACAATCCAATCTGCCTGTCGGATCGTTGCTAGATCGTGTTCCACGACAATAACCGTATTTCCTTTGTGCACGAGTTCTTTCAGATGATGAATCATTCGCTCGTTTTCTTCCTGGTGAAGCCCAATGGACGGTTCATCAAAAATGTAGAGCACATCACTGAGTGAACTCGTCAATTGATTGGCTACGCGCAAACGCTGAATCTCACTTGAGGACAGACTTTTAGCTTCTCTATCGAGTGACAAATGTCCCAAACCTAAATCGGTGAGGATCACTACTTGTTCCCGAATTTTATCCATGATTTTCTTTGAAACTACGTCCCACTCTTGCTTATCGATCCACCGATTCAAAGCGTTTAATTCCAGTTTGGTCAAGTCTGAAATCCGTTGACCTTTCACCCGAACACTTCGCGCATCTGCATTGATCCTTTCTCCTTTGCACTCAGTGCATGTAATGGATTTCACATACTTGAGGATGTTTGCGTTTCTATCTCTTCGAAGAATATCAGACATAATCGGAATCATGCCTTTGTAGTATCCTTCTTCTCTCGGCTTTGCCTTGATTCCTGTCCATTTCAACCTTGATTCCAGACTGTGTTTTCCAAAGGGAACTTTGATCTTATCGCTTCCATAAAGAATGACATTTTGCTGATCTTCTGTCAGTTCGTTCCATGGAATTTCTACGTTAAACCCTTCTGCTTCGCATACTTGATTGAGCACATCAATGGTTACTTGCGAGTACATAATGTACCCCGTTGGCAAGGTTGGAGCAAGCGCCCCTTCACGGATCGTCTTTTCAGGGTGAACAACCAGTTTTTCTAAATCTATTTGCTCTTCTTTTCCTATTCCGGAACAGTGTGGACACCTTCCCAGCTCAGTATTAAATGAAAATAAGGATCTCGAAAGCTTAATTGAGCGCGAAGTTTCGCCTTTTCGTGCGAAGAGTAACCTCAGATGATCGTACAAGTCTGATACCGTTCCTACTGTTGATCGTGCATGCATTCCAACCGTTTTCTGTCCGATGGCAATGACTGGAGAAAGACCCGTTATTGAATCAGCGTCCGGCTGATTGAGTTTACCAACAAACTGACGGGAGAAGGAAGGCAAGGTTTCAAAATAGCGCCGTTGTCCC
>JBGCDF010000449.1:0-14206 GCA_045105095.1 Crocinitomicaceae bacterium
TTATCCGTCTCGTTAATTACGCGATAATATCCTTCCTCAATAAACAGTTGCTGTGCAATTGAACTTTTGATGAACTTTGAAATAACTCTCTTACTGTATTCCAAAGAAGCAGGTTGTCGAGGAATGCTGTATTCACTCTCGCTGAATGACACAAATTGATTTAAAACTGAACCACTCACATCGAAGGATCTCGTAAAGTCTAGCGAAGATTTCCATTTTTTGCGCTTGTTTCGCACGTAGTCAAAAGCGAAAGTTGTGAACGCATTTGAAAAGCGCAATTCTGAAACATAATACGAGAAACCAGAGGAATCAAGTGGTACAAAGACGTCTGGCATAATGCCACCACCGCCATAAACTACTTTTCCTTTTGGCGTAGTAAACTTCAAGGAATCTACGAAGTAGGAAGAATCCACTTCGTATAGCTCTCCGTTAGAGTATCGATCATGGTATTCACCGTAGTAGGCATCCATGTCGCCTGAATACGCTTTTTGAATACACCTTCCCGTTGGAGTGTAATAACGAGCGATTGTCAAACGAAGATTACTTCCATCTGGAAGATTGACATCTTCTTGAACCAATCCTTTTCCGAATGAGCGACGCCCAACGATTGTCCCGCGGTCATTGTCTTGAATGGCTCCCGCTAAAATTTCAGACGCAGACGCTGATCCTTCATTGATGAGTACTACCAGCTCAACGTTTTTCAAAGCACCACGTTCGGTACTGCGATAAACATGCTCTTCATAATGCTCTCCGCGTGTCTCCACGATTTTCAAACCTGCAGGTAAGAACTCATCGACAATATCCGTAGCAGCAGTCAAAACACCTCCACCGTTATTTCGAACATCGAGAATCAGTTTTTTCATTCCTTGTGCAAGCAGACTATTTGATGCTCTGCGAAACTCCTTTGTGGTGGTCTGAGAAAAACTATTAACATGAATAAACCCAGTTGATTTATCCATCATGAAAGCGGCGTCTACCGAAGAAATAGGAATGGACCCACGAATAACTTTCTTTGAAAGCTTTTTCCCATTCCGCACAATTTTTATCTGAACAGGAGTATTTTCTTGACCCTTCAAAAGAGATTTTATTTTGTCTGTATTCACTCTTTTTGAGGCAACGCTTTCCCCATCAATTTCTACGATTTTATCTCCAGCTTTCAAGCCCGCTTGCTCAGAAGGTGAGTTGCGCAAAACATTCGTAACACAGAGGGTATCTCGAATAACGAAAAAGCGAATTCCGACTCCACCAAACTTTCCTTCAATTTGCTCGGTCATGGCTTTCAGCTCATTTGCAGGAATGTAGTTACTGTGAGGGTCCAGATTGTGAAGCATTTCACCAATCGTTTTTTCGAAGAGCTCTTCAGCGTTCACTGAATCCACATACTTTTGATCCAACGCATCGATAACGTGCTGAAGCTTCTGGTAACTCGTTTGCCCTTGGCTGTATCCCGTATTTTTTCCAGAGGAAATAGTCGTTCCCAAAAGAACTCCTCCCGCAGTAAAAAGCGCCATAATAAGCGGCAACAGGTACGTATATTTCTTTTTATTCTCCATCAAATGGTTTTTCAATTTGAACAACTTCCACTCCCGCTTCTCTCAAAAAATTGAGTCCGCTATCATCTTTATATCCGTTGATGAACACAACTCGTTCGATCCCTGCTTGCAACACTAACTTACTACAATCTTTACAGGGTGACAGCGTCAAATAAAGTGTTGATCCCGCACAATTTTGTGTGGATCGTGCAACTTTCAAAATGGCGTTCGCTTCTGCATGAAGAACGTACCAATGCGTGTCGCCACTGTCATTTTCACAGCAGTTATCAAATCCACTTGGTGTCCCATTGTACCCATCAGATATGATCATTCCGTTTTTCACAATAATCGCACCCACCTGTTTTCGTGTACAATGCGACAATTCCGACCAGGTTTTTGCCATTCGCAAATAGGCCTTGTCGTAGCGGAGCTGTTTGGCTTGTTCTTTCATAATTTTCTAATCTGGTAAAGTTAACGATAATCGCGATGGGCGATGGGGCATTTCACGTTAATTAACGATGTTTTTGGGAACAAGAGTGCGAAAAAAGGTAAATCACTGTTCCACACTATCAAGATTCAGAATCTCTCTTTATGCAGTTGCGACTTTCGCAATTAACTTCTTTCGAGTTGTGGCATTTGATTTTTGGTGTAAGTGCTAAACAATGACATTTGGATTATGAAGAAAACAAGAATATTCTCAAAAAAGCACTTTCGAATAGTTCTAGCGATTTCTATGACTCTGTGCCTCGTATCCTGCTCATATCAAAACAATGTTACCTCAAAAGGATTCTTTCAAAAAAGGAAGTACACAAGTGGCTGGTTCGTAAAATCAGGAAAGTTTCAAAATCAAAAGAACGAAAAAGGCAATCCTGATCGTCTAAAAATGAATGATGAAAGCACTGCTGAACAAACGACAGAAATTCAATTGAAACGGCATATTCCAGAACGATTAAACGTGATTGATAATTCGTTAGAATTGATGTGTACTTCTCATGAAGAACTAAAGGAAGAAAATAAGGTCCCGCTTGAAAGGAACAGTGCGAAACTAATTACTGGACAACCTGATCCAAAACAAAAGCAGTGGAGGGTTTCTGCCAAAGAAAAAAGATTCTTTACAGAAAGAAGCGCTGCTCAATTTAAGAAAGCAAAAACAAAGGGTGGCAGCTCAGAAGATCGTTCGACCTGGAGTAGGTTTTGGAAAGTTCTCTTGTTCATATTGATTCTTCTGATCGTACTCAACCTATTACTTAACTTCGTAGTCCCAACGATTGAATCCACGATAGCCCTCATGATAATAGGACTGTTCCTCGCTCCATTAATTGTATTTGTTATCACATACTTCTTCCTTAAGGAGAGAGAGGATCTAAAGAAATTCATTCTTATAGCCGGGATTCCTACTTTGATTATGACTGCGCTGCTCTTGATGGTGGAACTTGTGCCATTGTATTTTGGCTATTTAGGGGCAATGTTGTTAGTGACTTCGTACTTTCTGTGCATAGGAATATCCTTTTATTACTTGTTATTGTGCTTGATAAAATTTGGTGCGAAAAGACGAGCGAAGTAAATTCAGCGCTGGAACGAAGTCATTTACCAATGCCCAGAGAGAAAACTGATATTTCTTGAAGTGTAATTTTTTCGGGAAGACGACTTCGTAAGATTCTGTAAATTTGAGGAATACTTCAAATCGTATTCATGCGTGTTGCATTTCTTTTTCTCCTGTTTTTGCTTTTCAACTCCAAGCTCGTTCTTGGACAAAATCAGGATTCATTGAAGCTTGCTGAAGCCTTCACCAAAGCACTAAGCTCACCAAGCGAAAAGGAAATTCATTTAAAGGAAGCTCTAGACATAAAAAAGCAACGGAAATCGAAGTATGTTGATGATATGTATGCTTATTGGAATGCTCGGTATACATTCTTCACAGGAGATTTCGACGGGTCGGAGAAAATCGTGATCGCACATTTGAAAGCCCACCCAAAATCAAAAGGGAAAGCTAAGTTTCACAATATTTTAGGAACGATAAATACGATGCGTCAGGATTACAAAATGGCAATTTCTTGGTTTGAAAAGGCGATCGAAGATTTTGAAAAGAATGATAATCAGAAGGGGGCAGCCTTGGTGAAATTTAATATTGCTAACATCTTTTTTAGCCTTTCTGATTTTGAATCTGCCTATAAGTATATCAGTGAATGCAGCGCTGGCTTGAAACCATTCAACGATTCAGTTAATACGATGAATTCTCTGGGTGTTTTAAGCATTTCTGAAGCGAAAACAGGGCGCTATGAATCTGCAGTTAAGCATGCGAACGAAGCATTAGAATTGGGCAGAGAATATGACAATAAAAGTGGAATTGCACTCGCATATTTGGCACTTGGAGAAGTGTCTCTTTCGGAGAAACGACATATGGATGCAATTGTCAACTACAAACGAAGTGATAGTGCTGCCTTACTTGCAAATAATGTCAATTTCGTTCACTTAGCACATGTTGGAATGTTGAGTGCTTATATCAACTTGAAGGATTATGAAAATGCCAGAGAAATCGGTGAACAATCATTGTCAGAGCTAGATGTGGTTACAAACAGAACTACCGAATTTGCGATTCGGAAAAAGCTATCCGAAGCATATGCTGGTTTAAATCAGTTTGAGAAAGCGTTTTTGTTCAGGAGGCAAGCAGATTCAATTTATGCGGTTACATCCAACTTAAAGAATAAAGAATACATCAATGAATTGTTGATTCGTCATGATTCCGAGCGTAAGGAAAGTCAATTGAAAATTGAGCGAAAAGAAAACCTGATTAAAGAAGCTAAATTGACGCAGCAAGGATGGATATTATTTGCTCTAGTCCTTGTATTGTTAATTGTATTTTTAGCGCTAATAGGGTATAATAATGTGCAAAAAAGCAAATTAGCTCGATTGAAAACAGAACAGGAAAATCAACTCATGCACGCTTTAGTCGACGGCGAAGAAAAGGAGCGTGAGCGTGTAGCAAATGAATTGCATGATGGGCTGGCATCGGATCTAACGGGGATCAAGTTGATCTTGAGTCAATCAAAAGAGAAATTGCCAGAAGGTGTGTTGAATGCTCTCTCCAGAGTGCACGAACAAACGCGACGCATCTCCCATAATTTATCCCCTCTCAATATTGAGCAATTGGGATTAGTCAATGCGCTGAGAAACTTTTCGCAGGAAAATTCCAATCATACGACACAAATTCATTTTTATTCTTCAGAAGAACATTTGGTGATCAACCCGATTGAGCACGCAACCTTGATTTATCGTATCTCTCAAGAATTGATTCAAAACGCCTTAAAACATGCTTCATGCAGCACGATCGATTTTCAATTAATTGCGCAGGAAGAGGAGCTTACGATTAATATTGAAGATGATGGAATTGGTTTTGACGTCGCTTCAAAAAACACCTCTTTTGGTTTGTCGAATATCCAGAGACAGGTTGATTTATTGAAGGGCGAGTGTAGCATCGATAGTCGCCCTCAAAAAGGAACAGTTGTTTTCATATCTTTACCTTTAACATGAACATACTTGTATCAGACGATCACCAACTCATTTTGGACGGAATCGGCAGTTTTTTAAAGACGTCTTATCCGGAGAGCACCATTCACTTCGCAAAAAACAAATCGACTCTGATCGCAGAGCTGAAAAGTCACAGTTTTGATATTCTTCTGCAAGATGTCCGCCTTGGAAATGATGATGCCCGAGAATTCATCAAGGAGATTTTTGTGGTTCAGCCTGATCTGAAGGTGATCATTGTTTCTACTTTGTTCGATACGCTTACGGTAAAAACCCTCTTGAATCAAGGTGCGCACGGATACGTTATTAAAGTAGATGGTTTGGAAGAAATCCAGCAGGCAATACGTGCCGTTCAGAGCGGAGAAGTTTACCTTTCGTCTGCCCTTCAAAAGCAACTCATCGGTTCAAGTCTTTCTCAGAACACAGACCAAACCGAAATCAGGTTGACTCAACGCGAAAGAGAGGTATTGAAAGAGATCTTGAATGAGAAATCAACGAAGGCAATAGCAGAATCCTTGTTCATTTCTGAGAAAACAGTCGAAGGTTATCGTGCAAATCTGTTCGTAAAGTTTGATGTCAAAAACGTGGCAGGGCTAGTGAAAAAGGCCATCATTCACGGATTTATGGAATAACCAAGGGTTTTCCCTTGGGTGCAATTTAAGGCCTTCCCCTCGATAGACTCGACATGATCGCATGTAGTTTTGTACCATAAATCAATTAATTGAAGTTATGGCACGTTTAACAGCAAAATCAACAATTCTACTCTCTACTTTACTATGCTTGTTTTTGTCTTATGGTGCGAATGCTCAAATCGGGCAACGCATAAAAGAACGGATCAAACAGAATGCAGAGCGAAAAATAGAAGACAAAGTTGTCAACAAAGCAGGTGAAAAAACCGATCAGGCGTTGGATAGTTTGTTTAAAGCTCGGAAACGTCCTGGACGCGTTATTTCTAAAAAGGAATCTTCGGAATCCGGTGGAAATGAAGGTGGGAACAAAAGTGAAGGAACAGCGGAAGGCAAATCCAATTCGCAAGCTAATACACCAGAGAGTTCAGGATTCAATTTTGGCGGACTGATGAACGCGAAATACGAGAGCTCGTATACGCTTGATCTTGAGATGAAGGTTGAAATGAAATCACAGGAAAAACCTAAGAAAAAAGTAGAAACGTCTTATCTCGATATGTATTACGGCGAAGGTTGTTACATGATCGTATTTGAGGATGAAAAGGAGAAGGAAGCTTCAAAGGCTTTGATGGACCTTAAGAATAACACGTCAATTGTCCTTAATGATCAAGACATGAGTGGTATGGCTATTTCCATGGATTTCATGACGGACAAGGTTAATGAGGCGGCTGGAGATTATCAGGATTCCGCCTATGTTGAAGGTGAAGATTATACCATCCAAAAAACGGGAAGAACCAAAACAATCGCGGGATATACCTGTGAAGAATACATCATCGAAACCGACGACATTCACATGAATACATGGTATACCGATGAAATTATTGTGGAGATGTACCAAAATCTGGACGAATATCCACTCTTTGCCTCAATGGCAAACATGTCGACCTATGGTAATCAAGGAGCCATGCAAGGAACAATGATGGAAAGCCATATGGTCGAGAAAACGGGAGATAAAGGGACTTTTGATTACCTCGTAAAAGAAGTCAACCAAACACCAACTACACTCAACATGAGCGACTATACCTTCATGAAAATGTAATGATGCAAGGCGGATTCAGCCTCTACTGTGGATCCGCCTTGATCTCTCCGGACGATAAAAAATCAAGAATTTAATGAATACCCGACCCCGAAGCAGCAATAAATTGATCGGGGTTCTTTGTGTTTTTAGAGAGTAAAAGCGGAAGTTTTTTCAACGGTAACCCGAGGTTTCTGGAAGATAAAAGAGGAAGAAAGTCATGTTAATACGTGTTTTTTCACTAGATTTATTCTTTAAAAAAAATACCACACAAGATGTCTACTTATTCTACTGAAGCAAAACTCAACGATGTGCTCTCCATAATTAAGTCATTGGAGGACAATGTTTCAACAGCCGAAGATATAAAGTTCCTAGCGGAAATTGGTTATCCACAATTGTTGAAAGAAGTTGCTTCTGTGACTGAGAGAATGCCGACCTATGATGAACTTTCTGATCGTTCAAAATTTCGACTGGACAACATCAGTGAGGCAACAGTAAGTTATGCCAAATTAGACTTCTCATTCGTTCCTTTTGTAAACGAAAATCCTGTCGACCATTTCGATTTTATCGGAACTGCATTGAACATGATGCGCTACGAAATGGAAAGACAAGTCCTGAAATTATCGTGGTATAAAAATGTCTTCAACGCGTTATATAAACCAATTTTGATTACGGATGCGGACGGAATTGTGTTGGAAGCCAACGAAACATTCAATAAATCGTTTCGTGATCCAGAAGCATTGGTAGGTCAACCAATAAGGGAATTAATTGCTGATGGGATGTTTAAGAAAATGATCATTCCAACACTTGACGAATCGGCGAGATATTCTATTGAGATCGAACCATTGTACAGCTCAGTGAAAGGTCCTAAGGGAAAGGATTCAGCACGTATTTATACCTTCAGAGTTGAGTTAAACACTCAAAAATCTGTCGACAATGCAATGAATACATTGAAGGATCAGCTGTTTGAACTCGCTGATAAATTTAAGTCTGAGGTGGGTGAAGTCGTAGATGCGGGAGTAAATAAATCGGCAGAAAAAGAACGATTCCTTCATGAAGTAAAAAGTAGTCTGAGCGATAAGAAATCGGCTAAAAAATTGACAACAACCGAAGCTGCCTGGCTAAATCACCTTCAATACCTACTTGATTAAGACCTGAAGGCGGTAGTATATCCAAAACACAAATTAATTCACGAACCTGTTTCTCTCGATCCACTGAAGGGCCTCCTCCTGATTGGAAAAGAGACGAGTGGGAATTTTCGATTTCCGAAAGTTCAAATAAAAGTTACCAAACATTTTCTGAAGGGGATTTGAGGTAACAATAGCGAAACAAATTACGCCCTTCATCGCTGCGTCCGTGCCAAGAAACTCCCTTGCATCATTCGACACTTTCTTTAAATTAACGATACTACCACAAATTGGATAGGCTTTTCCATTGGCAAGTTCTAAACGATCTTTTACTTGCCTTTCCGCCATTTCTAGGGTAACAAAGGTGTTCGGCTTATACTCAGCGTACATAATGCCGTCTTTAATCCAGATTTTATTGTATTCGTTGTCAATCACTACATTGCAGAATCTACTAGCAATTTATAAAAATTTTACATTATGGCGAACAAATTGATAAGCAGTATTTACGACCATATCCAATCTGGGATTGATCGTAATGTACTCCATTTGAAGAACAGTCCTCTCGGAATCGTGGATGGGCGGGTCCTTCAGATCAATGATGCATCATTGTTGAACTTTTCATCGTATAGCTATTTAGGACTGGAGGTTGATCCTCGTGTGAAGGAAGGAGGAGCCAGCGCAATACGAAAATATGGTTCACAATTCGGATCGTCCCGCGCCTTTGTCGCGTTGGACATCTACGAGGAAATGGAAGGTCTACTTTCTCAAATTTTTGAAACCCCAGTTGTTGTGGCACCCTCAACAACGCTTGCTCACCAGGCAGCTCTTCCAGTGATTATTGGAGATAATGACGCGATTATTCTGGATCAGCAAGTCCACGCTTCGGTAAAAACGACCGTGGACATGCTGAAACCGAAAGGAATCACAGTCGAAATTCTTCGTCACAACCGAATGGATCTACTGGAAGAGCGAATTAAACAGCTTAAGACGAAATACGACCGAATCTGGTACATGTGTGACGGTGTTTATTCTATGTACGGAGATTTCGCACCAGTGAAGTTTCTGGAACAATTGATGATTGATCACGATCAGTTTCACGTATACATTGACGACGCTCATGGAATGAGCTGGACAGGAAAAAATGGTCGCGGCTATGTGCTCGATCAAATTGACCATCATCCTCAAATGATTCTGGTTACTTCTCTCAACAAGGCTTTCGCTGGTGCAGGAGGAGTAATCGCAACTGTTTCAAAAAAATGGTACAGGGAAATTAAGACCTGTGGGGGAACACTCATTTTTTCTACTCCAATTCAGCCCCCAATGCTGGGAGTGGATATCGCAGTAGCAAAAATCCATCTTTCAGAAGAGATCAATGAGTTGCAAAACTACTTTAAGCGAAGAATCAAATTTTGCACTATGCGGTTGAAAGAGCTGGGTCTTCCTGATATTTCTGAAGAATCACCAGTATTTTACATTGCCACTGGAACACCGAAAGTAACGTTCAATTTGGTACAAAAAATGATCGATTCGGGCTATTACATGTCACCAGCGATATTTCCAGCGGTGGGTTCCATGCAATCTGGAATCCGGTTTTGCGTGAACGTAAATCACTCATTGAATGACATAGACAATATGTTGTACACCTTAAAAGAACATTTCGAGAGTGCATTTCGTGAAGAAGGCGCAGATTTGGCAAAACTTCCTCGTTATTTTCCAGCGTTAAAAGGTCAAACATTTCCGTCTACGGTATCGAAATCTCCGAATGAATTGAATCTGATGGAACACAGAAGTATCAAAGAAGTCGACCGTGAAGATTGGGATACTTTCTTTAAAGGAAAAGGTTCATTTGACTGGGATGGTATGAAGTTTTTGGAGAGTGTTTACGGGAATCGCGAGCTTCCTGAAGACAACTGGGACTTCTATTATTACATTGTAAAGGATGCAGATAATAAAGTCGTACTAGCAACATTCTTCACATCAACTTTAGCAAAGGAAGATACGTTTAGCAAGAAATCAAGATCGATGGTGATCGAAGAGAAGCGCAAACAGGATCCCTATATGATGACGAGTAAAATCCTAACAATGGGTAGTATGCTCACTGAAGGAGATCACCTTTACCTAAATCAAGAATCGCCTTTTTGGAAAAGAGCGTTAACGGAAGTGCTCGACACTGCATTGAATTTAAAAAACCAAATCTCTGCCAAGCAGTTAATCCTGCGTGATTTCCGAGAAAGCCACATGATACAATCTTATCTCCTCGAGGAAGGGTATGTTAAGGTCGATTTGCCTCACGCAAACATCATTGAAAAGGATGCATTACAGTGGTCGAAAGATGCAGAATTCAGACGCAGCTTGAGTTCAAATGACCGCCGAAAGTTGAAAAAAGTGTTCGAGCACAAATCGTGTTTTGAGGTATCATTTGCAAATCACTTGTCTTCTGAAGAATTGGATGAGTGGTATGAACTTTACTTAAATATTCAAAGTAAATCACTAGAAATCAACACCTTCCCAATTCCGAAAGAATTCATTGAAATAGCAGTAGTTCATCCGAATTGGGAAGCAATGAGAATTAGCATTAAAGCGGAGCATAATGGTGGAAAAGAGAAGGTTGTAGCATTTGGATTAACATATCGTTCGAATGATAGTTTTTCACCAATGGTTCTAGGGATAGACTACAAGTTTGTTGAGTCCCATGGCTTATATCGTCAGGCCATTTTCCAACTAGTGAAAAGAGCAAGTCACCAGAATATTGAGCGAATCCACATGGGCTTCACCGCGGATATCGAAAAGCGCAGATTTGGCGCCATACAGCAGCCAAGAGTTGCGTTTGCTTTAATCGATGATACCTACACCATGCAGGTAATTGAAGCGAACGTTTCTTTGGAACATATCTGATTCAATTAGAACCAAAAACAAAGCCTGATGATAATTCATCAGGCTTTGTTTCTTCTCATACGGGTTAGTTAATCCGTTCCGAAAATTCTGAATCCAAGTTGGATTACGAAATAGTTTCGAGATATTTCAACCTGTTCAACACCTCCAACTGCCGTGTTTATCGATACAAGATCCTTACCTGGAACAAGGTGGTAGATTCCAGAAATCCTAAAGTTCCCGAAAGTAACTCCAAGCTCTGGACCAAAACCGATTGTTCTTACTGCGCTTGCCGTGACATTTGCGCCGCCGCCTTGAACGGCAGTTCCAATGTTTGCTTGTGTGTAATAACCAATCATTAATCCGGCGAAAGGTTTAGTGTTACCAGAGCCGAGGTAGTACTCCCCTTTGATTCCGTTGGCAGCTCTGGAAGAAATTCCTAACGATACCTCACTGCTTGCGCCATCGATGGATCCACCAAATAGCGCCTCTCCTGATAGGCGTAGGCCGACAGAAATGTTTTCATTAAAAAAGTACTTTGGTTCGACTCCAGCCGAAATTCCGTAACTCTTTAGATTACCTGTTGTGAATGCCCCTCCAATGGTCGCGTCAGCGCGGAAAAAGCCGTTTTGTGCAAAGCTCGCTGATGAAATTAACAGCGAAACGCATAGTAATAAACGTGTCATAGTTTGTAGTGTTTTTTAGTTTACACCTTCAATATCAACAAGCTTGCCAAAAAATGTTAATTTGTGAATAAGCGTGTAAACTAGATGGTCTAATTATCCAGAAAAGACATTAGGTTTTCTACTTGACAACCAGTAAGATGATTAAGAATTGAAGCGATATCCAACGCCACGAACTGAAATGAAATGAGCAGGGTGTTTTGGATCTTCTTCGAAAATTTTTCGGAAGTTCAAGATGAAATTATCGATGGTTCGTGTGGTAGGAAACTGATCTTTCCCCCAAACGCGATCCAAAATCTCAGAGCGTGAAACAACTTCTCCTTCTCGTTCGAGAAACAATTGAATTAATGCAAGCTCCTTTTTTGTTAAGGATTGTATTTCTGATCCATTCGTGATGGAGTAGGTTTTGAAATTGATTTCCCAAGGACCGATCGTTGCAGTTTCTTCTGTTGGACGGTGCGTAAGAACTGCCACTCGTAACAACAATTCTTCCAAGTCAAAAGGTTTTGGTAGATAGTCGTTCGCCCCCGCTTTCAACCCTTGAATGCGATCAACAGTTGTCCCTTTTGCTGATAAAAACAAAATTGGCGTGTTCGATTGAGTGCGAATTTGTTTGCATAAATCAATTCCATTCACGTGCGGAAGCATAACATCCAAAATGAAAAGGTCATACCCCAATTCACTTGAAAAATGATTTTGAGCCTTCTGACCATCATCGAATGTAATTACCTCGAATCCTTCCAGCTCCAAATTCAACTGAATCATTTCAGCCAAACTCTTTTCATCTTCCACCAAACAAATTCGTTTCATTCTGAGTCACTTTTGGATAAAAATACGATTTCCTATCTTCTCTCAAAGTGACACATGGTTGGTTGCAAATCGTTTTCACCACAAAGACACGGATCACTGCGTGATTCACAAAGAACATCGCTTTCGTCCAAGTAACTTTCACATAACTCATTAAAAAAAGTGATTAAATCATACTTTGTGGGAGAACTTGTTCGACTGGTGCCTTTGTGGTGTGCAACAAAGCATTTTTGTTAATGACTTGACCTTTGTCGTTGAAAACTATATCGTTTTTTACAGGGCTTGCAGGAAATTTCAAGTATCTTTGCGCTTTCTTTTTACTCAATAATTGTCGATATTATGACACAACGAAAAGCGATCAAATCAGCACTAATTTCAGTTTTTGACAAAGGCGGATTGGAACCAATTGTAAAGGAACTTCACGCAAATGGAGTAACAATTTACTCAACAGGTGGAACTCAAGCATTCATCGAAGGATTTGACATTCCCGTTGTGCGAGTGGAAGATTTAACCTCTTACCCTTCTATTCTTGGAGGACGCGTTAAGACCTTGCACCCAAAAGTGTTCGGTGGTATTTTAACACGTCGTGATCACGAAGGAGATCAACAACAAATCGCTGAATTTGAAATTCCAGAGATTGATTTAGTGATTGTAGATTTGTATCCATTTGAAGACACGGTCGCTTCAGGAGCTGATCATCAGGATATTATTGAGAAAATTGACATTGGTGGGATCTCTTTGATTCGCGCAGCAGCAAAGAACTACAAAGATGTAGTGATCATCCCGTCGAAAAATCAATACGCTCCATTTTTGGAGATCATCCAGGCCAACGAATGCACTACGGGCATGGGAGAGCGTAAAGATTTCGCACGTGATACCTTTGATGTTTCATCACACTACGATACGCAAATTTTCAACTACTTCAACCAACAGGGAGAGAAGGAATTGTTCAAGCAAAGTGTGAAGCCAGCGAAAGTTCTTCGATACGGAGAAAACCCTCACCAAAAAGGGATTTTCCACGGAGACATGGATGCACTGTTCGACAAATTGCATGGAAAAGAGCTATCGTACAACAACTTACTTGACGTTGATGCTGCGGTAAATTTAATGGCTGAATTCAAAAACGAAGATCCAACCTTCGCGATTTTGAAACACAATAACGCGTGTGGATTGGCAACTCGTTCTACGATTTCTCAAGCATACACAGATGCACTAGCAGGAGACCCAGTGAGTGCGTTTGGTGGAATTCTAATTGCGAACCGTCCAATCGATTTGGCCTGTGCAACTCAGATTCACGAATTGTTCTGTGAAGTTGTTATTGCCCCGGCATACGATGACGATGCATTGGAAGTGTTGAAAGGAAAAAAGAACAGAATCATTTTGATTCAAAAAGAAGTGGAATTCCCGAAACGTCAGTTCAGAACGTTGTTAAATGGAGTTCTGGAGCAGGATAAAGATTTGAGAACGGAAGTTGCATCTGATTTGGAGTCACGCACGAATACAACTCCAACTGATGAACAAATCGAAGATTTATTGTTTGCCAACAAATTGGTAAAGCACACGAAATCAAATACAATTGTTTTGGCAAAAGGAAAGCAGTTACTGGCGAGTGGAACAGGACAAACTTCCCGAGTAGATGCATTGCGTCAAGCGATCCACAAAGCACAGTCATTTGACTTCGAATTAGAAGGAGCGGTAATGGCGTCGGATGCCTTTTTCCCATTCCCGGATTGTGTAGAAATTGCCGACAAAGCAGGAATCAAATCTGTGATTCAACCAGGAGGATCAATAAAGGACCAATTATCCATCGATTATTGCGATAACAACGGAATTTCAATGGTTTTTTCAGGAAATAGACATTTTAAGCACTAAAAGAGAACCTTTTTTCAATATTTCAGTATAACTTCGGGGAGAGATAGAATTATTCGTCGAGGATCAACCTGCTGAGAGGACAAAAAAA
>JBGCDF010000450.1:0-4221 GCA_045105095.1 Crocinitomicaceae bacterium
TCATTCTCATGTCCATCTGCGCTATGTATCTGACCGACTACCACAGAATAGGTCGCTGCAACACGGGCATCTCCTGTTGTTGATACATTCATGACTTTAAGGCTAGCTTCCATTGTGTTTTCAGTCATTGGAGACCATTTCTTTAACTGCGCTAGCTCGGTTCTTGTATTGTTAGATGTTCCATGTGTGTTACCCGCATTCGGCGATTTGAATACCACCCAATCATCTGTATCCTCCTGAGTAACATAGAAGAAATCTTCATTCTGATAGTCAGTTGCTATACCCACATTAGAACCATCACCTAAGATTAAATTCCAATGTTGGAAAATCGGAATGATGTCATTCGGGACAACCAATTCTTCAGAACTGTCACTGTCATCTTGATTCTTACTGTCTGCGCAGCTCTGGAATAAAGCAATTGCACCTACCATTAATACATACATGGCGATTCTGGAAGAAACAGTTTTCAAACTCATACTCTTTTGTGTTTATTAAAAGGTTACTGATGAATATCCAACTTTGCATTTGATGTGCTGTGATAAAATTGGTTAACCAAAATGGTTAACCAAAAATATCAATATTTATTTAAAAGACAATTTTTACATCGAGGAAAGAAAAACTAACCATAAAAAAGTTATTCAGCATGTTCTTACTTTTTATGATAACATCGTACAAGAGGAAAAATCACTCATAGTAGTTATTTTAAGTGTGGGCCCCTTCCTTTCCTTAATAAAATCTCAAGAAGATTACAACTCGCTACAGACCGATAAAACTCAAGGGAATTCATACTCTTTTCATCACCATAAATAGTGAGCTAAAATCACAAGATATAGGGATTGAATCTCTTCGCACATCGAGATACCTTTATCGCTCATCCAGTCTATCATAAACTCAAATTTTCAGGATGTTCTTGAATCCTTGTGAGCGATAAGACAAAAAGTACAGTACAATGAAAACAAGAAGTCTCGGATATAGACTCGCACTATTTCGAGCCGGGATTACTTATCGGTATTAGACCTTATAACATAAAAAAGAATGACAGTCGAAATTAAGCTGAAAAAAGACTCAAAACCGGAGTAGGCAAATACTAAACAAACAACTATGTGCAAAAAAACAATTCTATCAATCTGCTTGTTGAGTTTCACGTTTTTCTCAACCGCTCAAGATAAAACTGATCGAAAAGGAGAACCAACGGAAGAACTTCAAAACGTTATCAGTGCTAAACAGCTCGCTCTATACGGTTATTCAAACAATGACCCTATATGCGTACTTACAGCTGCCAAAATGTTAATTGCTAATCCCGCGACGACTTTAGCGCCTGAAAAAACAGAATCTGGCACAGAAGATACAGCCCCAGAAAAAGAAAACAACATTGAGTTAAATCTAGATGTCGTTCAACTCATTGGCGATGCACGGAAAATGGCAAACGGCAATGAAGTCACCATGGCTTTGGCAAACGAAATTGAGAGCACAATTCCGCCAAGTACAAAAGGCGCAGTTGGTGGTGCTCGAATTGTTGAAGAACGAGTTAATTCGAATGATTACGACATCTATTACATTCGATTTTACGGAAATGAGTTGGCTGAAGTTGCTATCAGCGGAGATGGAGACACTGATCTAGATCTGTATATCTACGACGAATCGGGAAATCTAATTGACTCAGATTCCGATTACACTGATGAGTGTTATGTGTCATGGCGTCCAAAGTGGACAGGTTCCTTTAAAATAAAGGTAGTAAACAGAGGAAGTGTTTATAACAACTATGTTCTGGGAACAAATTAAGCAACAACGGGTTGACATAGAATTATGTCAACCTTAACAGAAAAACCATGTTTCACAAACTTTCGATTTTACCTTTTCTAATTTTAATATCTGCAGTTACTTTTTCGCAGAGTAGTGAAGGGAAATTGTACGTCTTTACAATCGGAATATCTGATTATTCTAATACAAATGGCTTTGGAGATTTACCAAATGCCACATTAGACACTGATTCCATTGAAAACGTACTGCATCAAAAATATGGTGCAGAAATATACGGCCCACTAAGGAATCAAAACGCAACACGGAAAAACATATTTGCCAGACTAAATCAACTGTCTAAAGATATCCGTGAAAACGATAAGCTATTGATCTGGTACTCGGGTCACGGAGAATACGTCCCATCCAAGAATAAAGGCTATTGGATAACCTCTAATGTTAGTTCCAGTACCGAATTGTCCGATGCTATTTCCTACAGTGACATTTTAGGGTTGCTTGAAGATATACACGCGAAACATATATTGCTGATTTCAGATGCTTGTTACAGTGGTGCTCTTTTCTCCACTTTAAGAGGGGGCAACAGTTCAAACTTTACACTCACCCAAAGAATGCACAAACAGTCTCGATATGCGTTAACCTCTGGGGGGCTTACAACTGTATTTGACGGTGAAAAGAAAGGCACCCACTCGCCATTTGCCAAAGGCTTATTGGAGCTGCTAAATAGCAACGATCAAATGTATTTATCTTCCGAGCAAATTGGTAGTTATCTTGAAAATGTTGTTCCCATTAACTCAATTCAGGTTAAAAATAAAGAGGAGAAGGAGGAATTTCAAATCCCTCAAAAAGGTCGATTAAAAGGCGATTTTGGGGGAGTATTTACCTTATACTTGCCGGGAGGAGAAATGGATCTTACTGACCATGAAACGATCGATTCCAATACAAGAAGTACCGTTGTGACAACACCTCTTTCAACAGTTGGTAGCATCGATTTTTTCACTGGAAATACTGCAGGTGCTTACTTCAGTATTGCCAATGATATTGCCACTGTTTCAAAAGGATTTCCTATTCAGATTATTTCAAGTGGTGGCGGTGTGGACAATCTACATAGATTAAGCACTTCCACCCAAAAATCTTCATTTGGACTCGCTCAATCTGATGTTTTTGATGATTTTAAGCAGAAATATCCAAACCTATCTTCCGTGCTACCTTTGTATACTGAAGAGGTACATCTGATCGCTCTAAAAAACAATCCGATAGAGAGCATTAGCGAGTTAAACGGTAAAATCATAGGAGTTCCAACGCAAGCAAGTGGCACGGAATACACTCTCAAAAGGTTTTCCAACCTACTAGGTATAAAGCCAACAGTTATGGTCAATAACTTTGACAAGTTATTTTATGATCTAAAAACAGGGAGGATTGAAGCTATTTTCTACGTTGGGGGGGCACCAATACCTAAATTTATTGAATTTGATAATGCCGCTTCTGATTTCATCAAATTAGTACCTGTTCAGGATTCTTTACTTGACGATAGTTACAAAAGATCATCGATACCTGGTAATTCTTATGATTGGCTGTCTAATGATATCGCAACCTATGGTATACTAACTCTATTGGTGACCAACGAGACGTGTGAGAATGAACAGTGCATTACCATTGAAATTGTACGAAATATAGTAGACAGCTACGAAAATAGTTTATCGATGTTTGGGCATCCGAAATGGGGCGAGTTTGATCTAATTGATTTCAAAAACTCAATTTATACCTTGCCCTACATTAAAGAGCATTATCGTGACGAATAATCGATGTTCGTTGAAAACACAGCAAATATTTTCTTCGATCAAAACCCTGCAATTGTTACCAATACAACGCTTAATACAATTGATGCGGATTTGAGTCTGCCAACACATGACTTAGGACAGGTATCGAATACGATTTACCCAAATCCATTTGGAGACAAATTTGTGATTCAGATAGGTGAATTCTCATCAACTGAAGATTATTATTTAGACTTCTATGATGTCTTTGGCCGAAAACTGTTTAGCAAAAACTTGAACTCAAATCCTTCACAACACCTTCTAGAAGATTTACCGAATGGATATTACATACTTTTTATTAAAAATTCATCTGGTCAAATTCTTAGTTCGCATAAATTAATGCGTAATAATTAGAATTGAAAATCATTACACTTCTTGGTCAGATTGTTAAATCTCAATTCTACGAGTCGGCTAAAAAAAATGACTGTCAGTTTAGATGGGGCCAAAAGTGTCTACTTAATGAGAATCCGATCCGAAGGCAGACAATCGGCCTACAGAGTGATTAAACAATAATTTCTTGGAAATCAAAAAAGCCCCGATCCCAATAGTAATTGGGATCGGGGCTTTCAATCAATGGATTGTTTCAATTTGTTTACTTATTCAATACCATCTTTTTAGTACCTACGAGCTCTCCATCAACGATTAAGCT
>JBGCDF010000451.1:0-16310 GCA_045105095.1 Crocinitomicaceae bacterium
CGAGTAAAGGAAGCAGTATTGGAGCGTCAGGAAAAGTTGCCTGTTTGTTTGCTACTGAAAGATTCGGCTCTTGATAGCCACTTGAAAACTGTTCAGGCGTTCGACGTTAAAGGGAGTAGTCTTCCAATAGAAAGTTCTAAGACTGAATCAGATTTCCCAACGCAGGAACACTACTACGATCATATTAGAAGGTATTATAACAATTACTTGTACGACATCAACCTTGATGAAGCGGATAAAGAACAAGTATTGATTTCTGAACAGTTCAAAGAATTGTTTGACGAAATTGACGTAGAGGATTACGACGAAAAATTGTTCTGGGTCAAATTTAAACTTCCTGTGACCTTCGATCGCGAAGAACTTGAGAAGCTGGAAATCAACTTAAATGTTTTCCCAATTGTCAATCGACGTTTTGTATACAAGCAGCACTCGCTTGAGCGTAACGGACGTTTGGTTTCCTTGCCAACTGATATGGAAGGTTACGATTTCTTTCTGAACCTAGAACGTTTATCGGACGACTCGGGAACCAATTATACTCCCGTACTGGATAGTGACATTAATGACCTTTCTGGAACGTATTCGCTTTATTTCGGAAATGCGGATCGTTTTGATCAACGAAATGCAAAAGGCATGTTAAATCGTATGATTCAAGCGGTTCGAGAAGAGGGGAGTGCCTTTTCAGCAATTGGATATGACCTCTTAAATGCTCATCTGAAAGAACTCAGTGAAAAATTGGATATACTAGAAAAGAAAGTAAATGTATCCTACAAGAATGTAATTGGGAGTGTTGAAAAACAGTACTTAGTTACTGATCCTCTCGAGAATGTTACGTTTTATGAATGTGAATTCTGGAAGACAAGTGGGAACCTAGCAAATGGTATCGCTGACAAAACGTATTTCAGCCAATATCAAAGCATAGACGTACAATCGAATGTTATTTCACTCCAAACTGAAACCGTAGGGGGAATTATCCGTACAACGACGAAGGAGAAGATAAATAGTCTTCGATCAGGCATCATTACACGAGGTAGAATTGTCTCCAGAGAAGACATCAAAGCCTTTGTAAAAGCAATGATTGGAAGTACACTTGAAAAGGTCGAAGTTCGATCGGGGGTAGCCATCTCTCCAAAGAAAAAGCAAGGTCTGGTTAGAACCACGCATGTCACTGTAACACTTTCATCAAAGTATGCATTGAACAGCGAAAACAAGAAGCGCATGGCACAATTCATTCAATCAGAATTGGAGCATCGTTCAGTTCAAAGCATTCCTTACGAAGTACAAATTAGTGAATAAACATGGAAAGTCTATTTAGTTCAGCTCTTAGCTCTGCGATTAAACTCGCGAAAAATTTTGCCGCCAACGACGGTCATGAAACCTACGGTGTATCGCATCTGGCCCTTGCGCTTTTCCACGAGCCCACAGGAGTAACAGAGGTTATTCAGAGTATGGAAAAGGACGTGGCTTATCTCATGGACTGGTTCGAAATGAGACGCGAAGTCTATTCTGGCGGAATAGGTGGAGATGAAGGAACCATTGCGGATGATAACGTTCGAAAAGTTTTGGAAGAATCCGAGCGATCTAAGATAAAATTAGGAACGGATTACATTGATGGCGTTTGTGTCATTATGGCCATCGTTCGAAAAGGTGTCGTTTACGATAATTCACAAATTGAAACCTTATCTGTTGAGGAAGCGGATTTCCTACGATTATACGATTCACCTCTCAGGTCATCCTCAACTGGACTTCCAGGATCTGGAAACATGGACATGGGAGAGGTGATGGGATCCATCAACTATTGTTCAAATATGCGCACGCAAAAGAACATAGATGAAGGAGGATTGATCATCGGAAGAAATAAGGAAATTAGATCAGTATTCGAAAACTTGGAGCGCCAAGAAAATAGAGGGGTTTTGGTTGTAGGTGATTCCGGAGTCGGAAAGACAGGTTTCATTAAGGCATTGATCAAGTACATTTCAGAATCAAAGAATCCAATGGTTCAGGAAATGGAAATTTTGGGGCTGAATACAGCAAAACTACTGGCAAACAGTGCTAACGCAAATGAAGTTTCGAAGAAACTCAGCAGTATTTTCGATAAAGTTGAGAAAATTCCGAATTGCATTTTGGTTATTGACGATATGCAGATTTTGACCGAAACAGGTCAATCAAGCGGAGCGGTAATTAACTTGATCGCAGCACAACTCAATGATGGTAAAGCGAATTTAATCGCAACGATTAGTCCAGATGCCTACCGAAAAGCAATCGAGAAGCATTCGGTGAACAGACAATTCGATAAGATTGTTTTGGAAGAGTTGGATGATTTTCTACTCCTTGAGTGTTTAGAAAATCACCGATTGAAACTAGTGGCACACTATCAATTGAATGTGGCAAAAGATGCTATTCAGGAAGCAGTGCATTTTTCAAGACGTTATTTCAAAGAAAGTAAATTACCACTCGGAGCGATCGATTTATTAGATCGTACGATGGCCCTAGTTCATACGAGTAATTCAAATTCACAAAAAGATATCGAGCAGCTTCACAAGCGCTTCAATCAATTAAAAGTGGATGAGGAGGAGTTTGATTCCAAGTCGAAGTTCTTGTATCGTAATGCTTTGGACCTAATCAGCCCTGCGATACTCAATCAACGAACAAACGAACAAGATTTATTAGAAATTGAAGATTCGCAAGAGCGGCATGGGAAATTGCAAGAGTTCTTCCAAGAAATTAAAGGATTTGCAGAAGAGCCAATCAAGGAAGTAACCGACAACCATGTTTCAGCATTGGTAGCTAGCGTTACAGGTATTCCAATCGGAAAGATTCAGGCAGAAGAAAAAGAACGACTACTAAATATTGAATCGAAGCTTGGAGAGCGCGTAAAAGGTCAGGATCATGCTATTTCGACCCTATCTGATGCAATTATCGAATCTCGAAGTGGTTTGAGTAACCCAAAGCAACCAATTGGTTCGTTCTTCTTCCTAGGGCCTACGGGAACTGGAAAAACGGAGCTTACGAAGTCATTAGCGGAGTTATTATTCGATGATGAGAACGCTATGATTCGATTTGACATGTCAGAATTTAAAGAAGAGCACTCAGCGGCTTTACTTTATGGAGCACCTCCGGGATATGTAGGATACGAAGAAGGTGGTATGCTGGTGAACAAGATCAGAGAAAAGCCTTACTCAGTAGTACTGTTTGATGAGATTGAAAAAGCCCATAGTTCAGTATATGATGTCTTCCTCCAAATCATGGATGAGGGAACAATTCACGATAAATTAGGTCGATCTGGAGATTTTTCTAACGCAATTATCATTTTTACTTCGAATATCGGAAGTGAGTGGATTGCGGAACAGATAGGTCAAGGTAACATGCCGACTTCCAATCAGTTAATTGAAGTTATGAGCGGAGATTTTCGTCCGGAATTCCTCGGTCGTTTGACAGAAGTTGTGCCTTTTGCACCAATTAATGAGGATGTAGCGAAACTAATTTTCAATTTACAAGTAAGATCATTACAGCAACAACTTCAAGATCAGAAGAAAATCACGTTGACGTTGGCAGATGCTGCAACCGACTACTTAGTAAATAAAGGATTTTCGAAAAAGTATGGGGCACGACCAATTGCAGGTGTGATTCGTATGTATCTGAAGAAAGTGGTTTCACGGATGATTGTATCAGAAACTATTGTTGCGGATGATCATGTTATGTTGGATATACAGGACGGTTCATTCATGTGGGAAAAAGTTGAAAAAGAAATAAAAGAGGAAAAAGTAGAAGAGGATGCAAGTTGAATTGGAAAGCATACAACGTAGCAACTTAATGAACTTCATTGCTGAGGTCTTTTACGAGGAATATGTATTCCTTACAAAAGATGGAGAAGAAGATGATGATGATATCTGGGTGAAACAAACTGGAGTCAAAAGTCGTGCATTTTCCCAAGATGTGATAGACGTTTCCAATTACACGTACATGAACGGTAGGCGAATGAAGGATGATGTATTCATTCACTTGAGCCGAAACAGTATCTACCACCAGCTACCAGAGTTAATTTTCCATCCAATTTCAGTTCGAAAGCCAGCTATGACAACGAAAGAAGTTGTGGAGGCGATGAAAGAGACGAAGAAGAGAGAAGAGGAGAACATCCAATTCTTTGTTCCTTTCGATACAGAGCTGTTTAGGAAAACACTTAGACTCAATAATCGTCACATGCATGTCTTTTCAGACGATGATGCACTGGCGAATGTATTTAGCATCGGTAGAAAGCTGATTGATAAAAGCATTGGACTTACGAAAAAGGAATATTACAAATTATTCCTAAGTCTGCGTAGAGCAGAGGATTTAAAAGAGAATTTACCTGATCTGGAAGCATTCTTTCATCAATTATTAGGTGAAAAAGTGCTTTTGGCGTATAAAGATAAAATCAACGATGTAGAGTCATTTCTGCCAATTGGGGACGGAATACTCGGGGCAAATTTTGGTTTGCAAGGAGGTTTTGTAATGGAGCAATCGGATGTTTTGGCAACGGTTGTAATCGAAGAATCGAAACCATTCGAGTTTTTTGGAAAAGTAAAGATGATCATTCAGGAAGTATTGGAGTTCTTCATCTTTTCGAATCGAAGTGTTATCGTTGAATACAGATTCGAAGCAAAAGAAGAGTTCTTGTTAGGAGAGAATTTCCTTGGATATGATACTAAGTTACAATTGAAAGAAGAAGAGGAGGAGGAAGAAGCGGAAGTAGAAACAGAAGTGGAAGCAGTTTAAATTGACAAAAGATAAACAGATAAAATGACAGCATTAATTACATTTTTCCTTCAGTACCTCTTAGCACCTATGCTTGCGATGGCCTGTGTGTTTCTTATCGGGAGGCTATCGAAAGGTAAGGCGATGCTTAATAGCCTCAAGCTACTCATCTTTATTATTGTATGTGTGTTGCTACTCGTCGCTCCATCTTTGATAGGAATTATCAAGTTTGAGTTCGTCTGGTTTGGGCTATATCTATCCATTATCATTTACCTGTTTCTTGGCGCCATGTTTAATTTATTCATGACATCAAAGGCTTTTAAGGCAATCGGACTGAATGAAGTGAGTGTTCTGGTCGTCTTGGTCGTCGTGATTATCACTGTGTTAACAGCATGGATTTACTACCTACTTTTCGATCTAGTGAGTGAATTGGATTACTCAGCATGGACCGCGACACTTTGTTTGTGGTTTTTGGTACCAATTTTCTACGCAGCTTCGAGAAAATTATTCTTGAAAATTCCTGCACCATTTTACAAGTCATGGATTGTTGAGCCAGATTTGGTAGATGATGAATACTGGGACAACGTAGATACGTTTAGCTTGATGCAGGTAACCGTGAAAATTAAGCGTAACCCAGGAGATTCGGAGTATGCTTCCTTCTCTGTAAAACTTCCAAAGGATGTTACGGTAGGAAGATGGTTCGACCGTTTCATCGAGGATCAAAACATTCGTTTCCCAAATAGAACAATCGAGATAGAAAACGAAGATCAACAGTACGGATGGATTTTCTACACCAGTAGGTGGCTGTCGATGCCAATCTTTACCAGAATGCTGGATTTTGACAAAGAAGTTTCGGCAAATAGAATTAGAAATAAATCAACTCTATATATCAGACGTGTTCTCAAGGATCACGATACAGAGGAGAAATAGAAGAAAACAACAATACTACTAACACTGGTGCTTATACAGAGGCGCTAGATAAAGAAAAAATTGAACAATGGAGGATCAAAAAAACTTGGCAGTCAATTGGACGGACGGAGTGAAAATCACTGAGGATCACTTTTTGGATAGTTACTACAACGCTATTCACACGATTCAGGATTCAGCGGCAACAATGATGAATTCCTATAACTATGGGGTTATTGGAACAACTCGCGGTAACCTGAAATCATTGGAGATTGAAACGTACATTCACACCAACGAACGACTAGTTTTGAGATTACAGGCATGTAACGCTGTTACTGCTAATGGTGCTCGCGTCGTATTCTTACCAGATATGTACGGAGGTGAACTTCCAACAGCAACTGTCGACTCGGGGAATATTGATGCTGCGAGCACTGTGGATTTTGTTGTGGTAATCACCATTAACCCATTTGATTTGGTTCCAGTTGGTGAACCAGATCCAGAGGTGATTCCTCTGCATCACCCATACGCTCTTCCAAAGATTAGTCTAAGTATTGTTCAGAAAGATCAATTGAACGAAAACTTCCTCAATACGTATTTCTTGGTAGTTGGACATGTTCAGTGGAAGAATGGTGTATTCAATTTGGATGAGAAATTCATTCCTCCAGTGACGAAAATCATGTACCACGATGACCTTACAGTATTCTATAACAGAGTGTGTCAGGTAATGATGGAGCTCAAAGCGAACTCTTTGTTGATTAACGACAAGAATAGAACGAAATACGGGAACAATAAGTTAGCGAGAAACACTTTTGCCTTGTGCTCAAAAGTACTCGACTTCATCGGTCAAAATCAGTTCGAGTTCAACGAAATTGGATTGGAGCAATCACCAATTTTCCTTGCGCAGAAAATTTCAACATTAGCGAATTACTTGTCTAATGAGCTGTCTATCATGGAGAAAGCGGATAAAGAATCAGTGTTGCAGTACTATTATGAGTGGATTGATATCAAACCATCCATTTTTGAGGCAACAATTGGTGAGGTAATGCAGTATAAGTATAATCACCAGGATATTGCAACCATGATTGCGAAGATTGATTACTTCATTGCCATCATGAGTCAACTATGGAAGAAGCTCGGACAACTTGAGTATGTTGGTCAACGTAAGGAGAATATTGTCATCAGTGAAGATATTCAGGATTCGAGCACTGTTGCTGCGAGAAGACGTTCATGGTCAATAATTGATTAATAAACAGAAATTACTAAATGAAAGCTTTAAATAACAAAGAGCGCAAAAAAGCAAACTGGCGATTTATCGGCATGTTCTCGGCAACAATGTTACTGTTGTTTGGGGCGAGCTTTTTCGTTCTGCAAATTGCACATCGTGGTGTGAAAGTGTTAGAGGAAAAGCATACCGTTTATACGAAAGCGTTCGAGAATCAAGCCTTCATTACGTTTAGAGTAGAGGAGATTATCGATAAGATTTATAGTCTGAAGAATGTTGATCGTACGATTAACGAACAGAAGCACCTTCAGGGAATTATCTCGAATATCACCTTGGATTTGGAAGATCTGATCGCAGATGAACAAACTTCGATGAAAGAATTCGAATTGTATGAGCATCTCCTCGAACAAGTATCGGTCATTCAAACATCCATCGACCTATTTGAGAAAGATGAAGAGACGTATCGCTACGATCAACAATTGCTAGAGAGATGTCGTAAGAAATACCGTGAAGAGAAAATCTACGAAGGGAATATTAAAGAAAAAGAACTAGAGAAATGATAACGAATAGCTTGGGAGAATTTTTTTGGAAGAAGGTAAAGTTCGTACTCTTGTTCTTACTTTCAGTAACAGTGCTGTACATTGTTTCAAAGCGTTACATCTTTGAGATTCCGCACTCTGATAATGCTGGATTGTTGACAGCAATTCGCGGGTACGAAGAAGTGTTGGATGAACAAAATGAAAATAAAGAGCAAATCACAGCGATTTTTGAACAGATCAAAGAAATGGAATTTGATATCCATCAGGTCCAGGTTCAAGACGAAGTAACAAAACGTATTGCTCAAGTACGAAGACTATATAAAGACAACGAGCTTAGCTCGAAGTTTAAGTTCAGTATCATCTCGGCAGACTTGATGGTGCTGTATTTCAATACACGACAAGAGCACAGTTCTTTGAAGAAGAATATGGTTGTGATTGAAGAAAATTTAGCTGAATGTAAAGCCAATTTCTAATGAATTCTAGAAGGAAAATAACGATTTGGGTTCTCTCCGCTGCATTAATTATTGCAGTGATCGTGGCTATCTTAGTGCCTTCCAGTGTGGATTTTGGTAATCTAGATTTTACCATTGAAGACTCGAACACGGATTATCAGTACGAAGTAGGAGAAACCTTGACCTTTCAATTGATGGACAGTAGTATGTTCGGTAGAGAGATGGTTTGGTACTTTGGTAATGGTGATTCCATTGTTGGAGAAGAAACGGTCGAATATAAATTCAGGGAAGAAGGTAGATACCGAATCACTCTGAAATTAGATGCAACATATAAAATCGATAAGTTCATCGATGTCGTCCAGGAAGATATGAAAGGAGCGATCGACTCTTTGGTGCAGATAAACGGACCAGAGATCGGGTATATCGGTGAAGAGCTCGTTTTCTCATCCTATGGTCCAGGCTTGGAAAGTTGGTTTTGGGAATTTGGTGAAACGGGGAATATTGATGCCTACGAAGGTCAGGTGGTATACGTGTATCGAGACACTGGAACCTATACCGTTCAATTGAAAACGAATGTTTCTGAATACCCTGTAAAACATCGAATTAGAATTTTGTCATTGTTCGAAGCGATTGATGAGTCTGATCCAATTGATTCTTTGGAAGTATTGCGCAATGATATCAGGCAACGATTCCAGTCGATTGCAAACAGTAGTATCGATAACAAGTCTACGTTCTATGAAAATGTAAAGTATCTCGAACGTGCCTATACTTGTGGTAATGGTGAAACCGTCGTCGTCGTGGTAAACGGAGACAAATACAATGATCTATACAGTTATTGTCAGGGACTTCACTCATTGGAAGGACGAGGTAAACGAACACTCAGTATTGACGAAATCACCAAAGTAACAAAAGGCGTCAATGGCTGTATCAACAAAATAGAAGTCTCGCAAAGAGTAATAGAACTTTAAAAAGTGTATCCAAGTAAATTGTCGATAATGAAGGAGCAGATGTTAAGCATCATGACATTTAAGCGTCTCGGGCTATCTTACCTTGTGTTAAGAACGGCCGTTCTATTGACTCTTTTGGTGTTTGTCAATCCTGCAATCAACGCTCAGGTTCGGAAGAATCAGAAAGTGAAAAAGTTGAATAAGCAGACGTATAATTTTCACAATGACGAGAGACCAGATAAACTCAAGAAAAACAAAGATCACTACATCGTCTATTCAGACCGTTCCGAGAACAGTACATTCGGAGATGCCTATGCACAGAAAAGAAATCCTGCTCAGCCATTCCTGAAACCATTCTTTGTTCTGAATGAGAAAAACGATTATGTAGAGCTTGTTACTTACGATCCATCCTTATTAGGGAAGCCGAAAGGCATTGGTTCAAGTTTATACAGCGGAAAGTATACATTCGGTGACTCGAAAAAAGCGGAGTACATCGGATGGATACACAAAAATAGACTGCTTCATTATTCACAAGCTGAGACGAGTCATCTTAATTATCGCCCAGTGAGATACGTGTTGGGGATACGAAAATTGAATACACTGTTTAATGTTGAGAGGTTCATTTCGGAAGATGAAGTGAAGTTGTATCTCGACCCAGACTTTAAGCGTGAATCGGGTAAAAAATTACAGTTGAATCAAATCGTGTATTTGTTCAAAGAGAATGAACGACAGACCGCGGTATTGGTTTCAAATAAGAACCAAATAAGCGATGCCGATTCTGCAGAGCGCATCATGGGATGGGTTTCGAAAGATTTGATCAATTATGTAGGACAACATCAAGTGTTCAGCACAGATAGCATCGACAGCTTAACGTTCTATCAGGGATACTATTTTGGTCAAAAGGAATCATTGAAGAGAAAGGAAATCGGATCATCGATCATCTTCAATACAGAAAAGAATACAGCGTTCAACGTTCGTCAACAAGACACCGTAGATGTTATGGTACCAACAAGTGTTTGGGATCATAGCCAGAATACCTTGACCAATGTCGAAGGAGATGAGCTATACATCAGCAAAATTGAGGAAATCGAAAAGCAAAGTAAGAACATCAATTTCCATTTCATCTTCGATAGCAGTGATGGCGCAAAGCTGAAGCAAATAAAGCTGATGTCATCCCTCCAGAGAATTTGGCTTCTATATGCGGAAAATGAGGAGTACTCGGACTACAACTTTACCTTCAGTACCAGCTCCTATGGAACGAACGAATTCTTTCTCTACAAACGAACAACGTCTTTCCCTGAATGGATCGAATACATTAACAAAGTTCTTTTAGGTGACCCGAACGTGTACAGTACGATGGTAAATGACGTCGGAATCGAGAGATGTTTTAACTTCGTTTTAGCAGCTTCTGATACGGTAGATTTCTCAACCAACATTGTACTGGTGTCCGGGATGAAATCATTTACACGAATGAGTGCCCGAACGAAGACACAACTGACAAAGCGATTGGCGCAAGCATCATCAAGGTTGGTTTTCTTTCAATTGGCAAACAGTTCCAATGACGCATATCAAGAATTCATTCTTCAATCCAAAGACATTTTGGGTAGAGTTGCGCTCGAGTATGCGGATTTCATGAAATCGTTCACAGTTGATAACCGACTAGTAAAAGAAAAGAACATTTTTAAACCAATTCCTTCGGAAGATAATTTATATGTGTACGATTCACCAGAATCGAGTAACTATCAAGGTGGGATCGGTTTCTCTAAGATGAACTCGGAGCTCGTTCCAACGTCGGTGGATATGGTGTTAGATACCGTTATTGCGCATACCTTGAGGACGAACAAAATCTACCTTGAGTCGCTGGATGAATATAACAGTAAGCTTGGCTTCTTGAGAAGTAGACCAAGTACGTACATAGATAAAATCGTAGATCAGGATTCTACCTATCAGGATCAGATTAGTCTTCTTCCAAGAAACAGTTTGGATGAAAGCTATAATCGCTACGAACAGGTGCTTATTTCGGAAAACGAATTGATTACCGCTTATCTGTTGAGCGAAGCAGAACTTCAGGTACTCATTGACAATTACAAATCTCTTGTTCCTTTATTTTCGAATGAGGTAACTACCAAGGATAGAGGTTTCGTATTAGATATTTATCAAGAGAACATCAAAAATCTGAATGAGTTATTTTTGAATGAAGTATTAAATTCCAAAAACTCAGTGGCAGATTTGATCTTTATCAAGTCGGGGCTGCCAGTTGCGAACGAAAAACTCCACGGTCTTAAACTGAAGAACGTGACCAAAAAGAGAAAATTGAATCATGCAGAGTTTACTGCAATGTTGTTAGACCTCCGAAAGAAAATAGATGAGCTGGAGATTATCTACGCGAGTGATGAGAAAATGACAACGGACTACGACGCAACTACTAGATATTATTTTATTCCTGTTGAAAAATTGTTCTAACTATGTCTGATAAGAAGACATCCACTCCCCAAGAAATTCCATTGCATGAGGTTGTGCTGAAAATTATGTTTGAAGCGAACCCTGAACGACCCGCTGAACTTACCGTTTCACAAGTTCATAGGAAGCTTACAGATCCATCCATCAGTGAAAGTAATATCCTGGATGTATTGAGATGGTTGGTCGCACAGAAACAAGTCGAACGTGTTTCGGGAAAGTTTTATTCTCTCGATAGATTTGAATTTATCGAACAGCGAATTCGTGACGCAAAGGAATCGGGGAAAGAACTCAATCAAGTGACAGAAGACAATCCTCTTCACGAAGTGATTGTTAGCCTGATGTTCGAAGCGAGTAAAGGTGAGCCTACAAAATTCACACTCGATGATGTGTCTTGGATGATATCTGACCCGAAAGTACATAAGAGCCTTGTTGGAGATGTGTTGAAGTGGTTGTTGAATCAAGGTCGGGTAGAATACCTGGCTGGGAAGTACTCATTGGATCCAATCGAGTTTCAAGATCAGGAGAAAGCAGTTGAGAAAGCAGTTGAGAAAGCGCCACCTAAAAAGAAACCTGCCACGAAATCAAAACCTAAAAAGAAAGAAACACCGCAAAAGCAAGCTAAAATAGTGATCCCGACTTCTGAAGAAGAAAAGGCGCCACTTGAAAAGAAAAAGGAGGTCCAGCCCAAAAAGAAAGAAACACCAGAAAAGAAACCTGAAATAGTGATTCCGACTTCTAAAGAAGAAAAGGTAGCACCTAAAAAAGAAAAGGAGGTTCAGCCCAAGCCAAAGGAGTCTATTGCTGAAAAAGTGCCAACACCAGAGCCTAAAAAGGTAGAGAAGAAAGTAGAGAAGGTTGTTGAACGAAAAGTTGAGCCGCCAGTAGCTCCTGTAGCTGCAATTAGTGAGCCTCAACCAGTAAGTCCAAGGTGGAGAATGCCTGTATTGATTGTATCGGTGATCTGCGTCGTGTATACTTTTTATCTGCTGTTTGTATTAAATGCGACGGTTTCGATGTCAACGAACAACGGATATTCGGAGCAAATAACGAAAGAATTGACTTCAGCGAAATCAACGTTAGAAGCAGTGTCTGAGAAAGGTTCATCGAATGAAAAGGACATTGATTTCTTACAAGAGAAGTTACACTCTATCGAAGAGTTAACACAAAATGCATCAGAGAATAACCAAAACGGTGCGTCAAATGATAAGATAAACAGTCTTTTGACACGGTTGATTATTGCCCTTCTTTTGTCCCTGATTCTTGTGTCTTTTCTGCTATTTTCGACTAGAAATAAGGGTGTTAGTAACAAATCTTAAATTTTAGCTCATTTTTTCCCTAAAAAGTTTGGTATTTCGAAAGTGAATATATACTTTGGTCTCATGAAGTAATACTTAGCCACTTACCTAAGTTTTATTTTGTTCGCCATATTACACTTTAATATTGACAGCTTTTAGGATAGTTGTGTTGTGTAGATCCTAAGCGACGAATAAAATTAATTGTAGTGACAAACTGTATGCATAATACTAGTTTCGTAAACAGTTACAAAGTGTAGACTTCGTTTTATTTTTTATTTTTTAATATTTAAAACAAAGATTTATGTCATCATTTAAAGCAGAATTAGAGTTAAACGGAGATGGGAAACCAATGGACGTTATTTATACAAGCACTAAATTCTTCAGAAAAGCCGGACCAAAAGGAAAACCAACAACTATCGTTCAAGGTGGTGAAGTTGAGTTTAGAGTAGAAGCTAACCAAGAAACTCGTATTCTTGAAGCTATGCTAGTAAGTCAGCACAAGCCAATAAGCATTGCTCTTAGATACTTCCAAACGGAGGACGAGCAGATCATGAGAGAAACTACAGGTGAGTTTGGATTCATTACTGAGTACAGAGAGCACCTTGATACTCAAGATGGTCAGCAAGCTCAAATCTACTTCAAGTGTCGTTTCCAATTCCTAACAGTAGGAGGAGCAACTCTTGAGCAGAACTGGAGAAATAACGCTTAATTCTAAAGCATACACAAAGAGGAATTCTCTCACGAGAGTTCCTCTTTTTTAACATCTTCTTGAAGGGTATATATTACCAATTCAAACCTTTACTGAAGTGAGTGTGTCCTGAAAAGTCCACTCATTTTTTTGTTTCTAGCATACTTGTTTCACGCTGCTACCCTATGTGATGCGTTGCATCTGTTAAGTTGAACTCCTTGTTCAATTCAGAATGTGAAAAGACGCGAATATCTTATTGTTATTTGCAGTTGGAATTGCTCCATGCTATTTGGAGAAGTCACTAGAAAAATATAAATTTAGGAAGATATCAACCTGATCAATTAAATTTCAAGAGAAGTCGATCAATGCTATAAAATGTATTCAAGCGAAATCTTTTTAATCTAATTGGTTCCACCGATATTTAACTATTAGATACACAGTAATTTGAACTAATGATTTAATGAGATCTTTCGTTAGGTTTCTGAATCAACTACTAAAAAGAAGATACAAGGGCGTTCTTTACATGCTTATGTCAGTCCGCATTCACTAATTTAGACACTGAAACAAAAAAAATTATGGCAAGTACGAAAACAATTATCAGCATTGATGGCAAAACACTTCCCAGTTTTGAAACGGCTCACTTAACACAAATGATCAATGATCATCATCATTTTCAAGTCGTACTTGATATGGAAATCGTTGAAAAGTATGGAACGCATACGATCGATGCATCTAAGGATTGGCTCGGAAAGCCCATTGTAATTGCTTTTGGTGATGGGGAGTTTTTGGGGACAATCATTAACGTTCAGTTGAATCACGCGAATGGATTTAATGGACACCTTGTAATTAGTGGGTATTCGAAAACGATACTTCTAGAAGGTGGTAAGCACGTTCAGAGTTGGCTGGAGAAAGATCTCGGAACAATTGTGAAAGAGGTTGCTCAAGCTGGAGGCGTAGATATCGAAGCAAAACCGGTGTTTACAAAGCCATTCGAGTACCAGGCGCAATACAGAGAAACGCATTTCCGATTTTTACAGAGACTGGCAAGACAGCACAATGAGTGGTTCTACTACGATGGAGCAAAAATCGTTTTTGGTAAACCAAGTTTAGAATCGCCAATCGATGTCGAATATGGAGCGGATATGGATTCGATGAGTATTTCAATCGAAGCGATTCCAACTAAGCAGAATCACTTTACATACAATCCACTGGATGACAAAAAAGAAGAGTCTAAAACGAAAGATACAGTCGCTGGCTTAAGTGAGCTTGGTGAATTTGCATTTAATAAATCAAAAGAATTATTTGGGATTGTTCCAAACGATTTTTCGGATGCCCGAGTTAAAGATAAATCTCAGGTTGATGCCGTGATTAAGAGCCAACAAGGAAGCGCAGCTGCAAAAAGCAACGTTCTGAGAGGTTCATCAACGAAAATTGGTTTGACAGTCGGATCTGTTATCAAAGTGAGTGCAGCTCATTTCCAAAGTGGTAAATCCGAGAAGAACAACCATGGAGAGTTCATCATTACCAGCATTAGTCATTCGGCAAACGGTTTAAATGGATATTCAAACACCTTCGAGGCAATCTCTTCAGGTGTTGAGTTCTTGCCAGCACCAAATGTAAATATGCCAACAGCTGAAGCTCAACTAGCAACGGTTTTATCAAGTAAAGACCCTAAGTCAAAAGGAAGAGTAGAAGTACAGTTCCAATGGCAAACAGGTGAGATGAAAACAGCATGGATTCGTGTGATGACGCCAGATGCAGGGAAAAGTGATAAAGTTGGATCGAACAGAGGTTTTGTGACAATTCCTGAAGATGGAGATCAGGTAATGGTTGGATTTAGATACAATGATCCAAATCGACCATTCGTTTTAGGAAGCATGTTCACAGGTTCTACCGGAGGCGGTGGAGGCGATGCCAACTGTTCGAAAAGTCTTACTACGAGATCTGGTGCAACGATTACCATTAATGACGACGAAGGAGATGGACACATCACGATTAGTGATCCAAGTGGAAACATCATCACGTTGAATGGTGATGAAACAATCACTATTTCGGCCCCAACGAAGATTACAATGGAGTCGAAAGAGATTGAACTGCTCGCTGAAGACAAAATCACTATCACAGGCGATAACAACGTTGAAGTGAACTCTAAAGATATTTTAGCGAAAGCGTCAACGAAAATGGAGCTTACAAGTGACGCGAACATGAACGTGAATTCGCTTTCAAAAGAAGAAAAGCATACAACATTTAAAATTGAAGCTCAAGCTACTGGTGATGTTAAGGCAAATGCAATGCTTAACCTTAATGGAGGAATGCTAAACTTGAACTAGAGAATGGGTACATTCAAAGAAGAAAATCCGATTACGTATCGTATTGATAAGATGCGTAGGGATTGGGTTGAGAATATACAAGATGATACTCAGCTTGTCAGATGGCTTCTTGAAAAAGATGAAGTGAGAATGGTAAAAGCGTTCAGCCTCCTAGAGAGTTCTGAACATGGTCAAATTGCCGATTTATTTCTGAATTTTGACGTGCCATTTTCAACAGAAGAAGAATACGGACTCGATTTATTAAATAATTGGTTAGGGATTTGGAATAGTGAGGATGCCCGAAATGAAGTAGAATATGCAAATGTTTTACCCGATTGGGATGATACACCATTTCGCGATGCACCTGTAAAGAAGAGTGAACAGAGCTTTTTAGATGCGATGTCTTCGTTTGCGACGAGCGTTGACCCGAAACAAAAATTGGTTCTGAATGTTATGCCTGCAGCGTATGCCGGTGAACCAGGATTCACGGATTGGGTCTTAAAGTGTTTGGAAGTACTTCCAGAGAACTTGCGCTTGATGATCTTCGATTTAGATGAAGATCCACTGTTTCACAAAGTGCCGATGCACTTTAGAACAGTCACGATTTTCCCGAGGCTCAACATGGCCGAAGCGACAAAGGAAATTGTTCGTCAGGGAGATACAAACGATCCAGCAGTAGGTGTAAACCTCTGTATTCTTAATATGTCGGAAGCGGCAGAAAAGAAAGATGAGGATGGAGTCAATCGCTGGGGTAAGGAAGG
>JBGCDF010000452.1:0-4225 GCA_045105095.1 Crocinitomicaceae bacterium
TCCAGCAGATGCAACTACGGGTGGAACCTTAATGCCCGATGATTTACATTGGATCAAAGTGAGCACTTTACGCAACAGTACGGGTGTTTCAGACAGCGTTGACATTAGAACTCAAGTGTTGAGCGCGAAATTGTCCAGCGAAACTGTCGATCCAGTACATTTTGAAAATCCATTGGCGGCAGAAACAATTACAGAACCGCTAAATTCAATAGTGGAGATTGACACCGTTGAGCAACCATTCACTTCCAGCAAAGGAAAACCAGTTGAAAAAGGGAACTCGCTGTACAAGCGCATTAGTGAAAGATTGAGACACAAAAACAGAGCGCTCACGCTGTGGGATTACGAACACATGGTGTTGAATGAATTTCCACAAGTCTACAAAGCGAAATGCCTTACTTCGGATGAGCAAATAGGCGGTGTGAATGTGATCGTTGTTCCAGATATTATTGGGCGACTTCCTTTCAATCCTTTTGCTCCCAAAGTGGCAGCTGATATGCTCTTTCAAATTCAAAAATATTTGAATGTACATGCACCTCCCTTTGCAGAAGTGTCGGTAATGAACCCATCTTATTTGCAAGTTTCAACAGAATGCGTAGTGAGATTTAATCCTGGATATGACGAAGGATTCTACAAAGCCAAATTGATTGAAGAAATCAAACGGTTTATGTCTCCTTGGGCGTATGGAGAAGATCACGACATTCACATTGGAGGATCGCTTCACGCCAGTGTGATCATCAATTTTGTTGCCGAACGACCGTACATTGATTATGTCGCGAACCTCAAGTTATTTCAAAGTGAGGATGGAAAAACCTTCTCAGATGTGCGAGGGATCAACGATGGAAAGACCATTGTCATTCCAAAGCGTTCAGACATGATTATGGTAGCCGCGCAAATCCACGAAGTGTATGTCGTGAGTGAAGGTGGATTTGACGAAAATAGTTTTGAAGGAATCAACTACATGGAGATCAGTAAAGATTTCATCGTGAACGAATAAATAGTAACAGAAACGAATCAACTCGCTTTTTTCATAAACAGAAAAGCAATTGAAACATAAGAACTCGAATCAATGAAAATAGATAATAAAACACGGACCGAATTAAAACAGTTTTTCAAAAGCAACGATAAGCCGACCGAAGAAGAGTTTGCCGAATTGATCAACTCGAGTATCAATCAGGCAGAAGATGGAATTGCGAAGACTGTTGGAAATCCTTTGGCGATTCAGGCAGAAGGAGAACCTGTAGGAGATCAGGGAATGTTGGACTTTTATTCACGTTTCGCAGATGATAATCCGCAATGGTCAATCAACCTAAATCCGCGTGTTGATCCACAAGAACCAAGTAGCAATCAGCCAGGATTCAACATCAAAGATATTACTGGATTGAGTCGGTTTTTTATCAAAGCGGGTAATGGAAACATTGGAATGGGTACAATAGACCCAACTTCGAAAGTAACCATTGAAGGGAAAAACACGGCTTCATTGCTCTCTGTGGTTGATTCTACCGACCAGCGTTCGACAATTTTGGAAGTACACAAAAACAATGGTGTCGCAATAAAAGGAGCACTCAATGTGGATGGAGATTTTATGTCCAAGAACGTGTCCACCAATGTTGAGCTAGATGATGGAGGAGTTAATAATAAAATCCCTACACAGAAAGCGGTGAAAGCGTATGTTGATGAACGTCTTCCGAAAGGATTGATTTCCTTGTGGTCGGGACAAACGATTCCAGTTGGTTGGGCATTGTGTGATGGAAGAAACAACACACCAAATCTATCAGGTCAATTCATTGTTGGTCAAGACAAAGCAAGTAACGACTACAAAGACATCGGGCAAACAGGTGGGGCAAAAGAGGTAGCATTAACTACGGAGCAGATGCCAAGTCACAAACATACAGACAGTGGTCACAATCATGGGATAAACGATCCAGGTCACAATCATCACTACAATAGTCAGTTCAATCGTTTGGTCAGGTTTACAGGGAACGATACAACTCTAGGAATGGATAATAATGATGGTGCTGGAGAAGAGTATGATCTAAAGCGATCTAGAGAAATGAAAACAAATACAACGGGTATTTCTATCAAGACTGGATACTCAAACATCCAATATACAGGAGGGAATCAAGCGCACGAAAACCGTCCTCCGTACTACGTACTCGCCTACATCATGAAACTCTAATCGGATAAATCACTCACTGAAACGATTGCATTCAATCAAAAACGAACAACATGGAAATCAATAAACGAAACCGCACCGAACTCAAGCATTTTTTTAAGGTCAACGATAAACCAACGCAAGAAGAATTTGCTGATTTCATTGATGCAAGTATCAACCAAGCGGAAGACGGATTAGTGAAAGTGGAAGGTGATCCACTTGCCATCCAAGCTGAAGGAGAAAGTGTGGGAAGTCTTGGAGTGATAGACATATTCAATAGTTTTTCAGATGAAAATCCCGAATGGGCCATCAACCTAAACCCGAGAACTGATCCTGAGTTGATATCAAGTAATCAGCCAGGATTCAATATCAAAGATGTACTCGGTTTAAGTCGTTTTTTCATCAAAGCAGGGAATGGAAATATAGGTGTGGGCACCATCGAGCCTACTTCTAAATTGACCGTTGTCGGAAAAGGCACGAATTCTCTTATATCAGCTATTGACACCACAAATGAACATGCGACAGTATTCGAAGTTGCTCAAGAGGATGGTAAAGGCATCTTGTCTCTCCGAAACAATGAGAACAACACGATTACTCAGCTTAGTGGTGCCATTGAAACGCCTAATTTCTTCCTTGGAAAAATGGGTGTTGGTACGAATTCACCAGCGACGAACCTTCATATTAGTGAAAAGAATGCACAGCTGAGAATAACCAATACAGATCAAACGAATGGCGCTTCTGCCAAATTATCGATAGAAAATGAAGGAAGCTCACAGCGTTGGGAAATTGGTGTTCAAAAAGGGCAAAATGACCTGACATTTGGAACGACTAACGGTGGAACGCCCAGAATAAGAATGAAAAATGGAGGGTTGTTGGAGTCAGGTAATTTGAGGGTGTTGGGCACTGCTCAAGTATCCCTCTTAACAGTATCTAGCTTTGCGCAAATATCCACATTAAGAGTTACTGGAGGACTTACTTTTGGTATGTCATCAGGTGGACATATTAATCAAGATGGGGCATTTTATCGTAATGGAAACAATGCTCAATTAGTAGTAAAGGATAATTTTTTTATTAGAGATGTGAGTAGTACTTCTGCTAAATTCCGTTTCAATACGAAAGACGCTCGAATAGGGATTGGAGGTGTAAACCCTCTCGCTCCTTTATCAATATCGGGAACAGGAAAAGAAACCCATCCTGATAACGCGATGCACATTACCAATAGTTGCATTTTGTTTGGAGGAGCTAATCAGGGAAAGCAAGCAGATTCCGCTCAGATTTCAGCAGGAAAGCACAAGCCAAACTCATTGAACATTGTAGGAATGGGGGAACAATCGGATAGAAAAATAGATCTCTGGGCAGAAGGAGGAATGATCGTGCGAGGGCAGATCAAGATTCCAGAAAGCATAGTGGTTGCTTTTTCCGTTTCGTTAAGTGTAAACATGACCGGTGCCAAGACCGCAGTTACTTTTGGACAAACGAATTACAATATTGGGGGACATTTTAAAAACAATAATCATTTTAGGGCGCCCGTGAAAGGAATGTACTTGTTCACAATGACTATGCGAAATAATACGAGTGACGATGTTGGCTGGAGACTGCGCTTAAATGATTCAGATTATGTTAATGGAGGTGCATCAGGATCCAGTGAACGTCATGAAAGAGCTCAGTTGATTGCAACTGCTCAGCTGCACATGAATTCTAGAACAGTCCTGACACGCCTTAATGCAAATGACAAGGTACATATCGAACAATTTGGATCAGGTGGAAATGACAATTATTCCAGTGGTTTCGAAGGAATGTTACTTCAAGCAATAATGTAAACAAACAAAGATTCACGAAAAGAAATTATTCGACATGACACAGTCAATTACTATACCCAAACAAGTTCCCCAAAATTCAGCATTGAGCTACGATTTCCTGCGTAAAGAAGGCATCAAACTCATGCAACAAATGGCAGGAACAACGTGGACAGATCACAACATTCACGATCCAGGCATTACCATGCTCGAACAAGTGTGCTACGCCATTACCGATTTGGCCTATCGCATGGATTACGACATAGAAGAATTACTG
>JBGCDF010000453.1:0-4347 GCA_045105095.1 Crocinitomicaceae bacterium
GGAACATTTCCATCCCACACAAAGTGGGTTGTTTGATCTTGATACGTTTTGGTGAGTCTTCGACCTAAGGCGTCATACGTGAAGCCCACATGCTTTCTATCGGGTCTAATGACCTTCTTGAGCATTCCGCCTTGTGTCCATTTGTAGCGCCATCCGCGATAGCCATCGGGATCTGTGATCGATTCCTTTTTGATCGGGTTTCCTACTTCGCCCGAACGCTGTATTGCGAAAAGATTAGCACTGAAAAGCAGCAATAAAACTAAGCTCAAAATCCATTTGAACGCTGATATTTCTTGATGTCTTTTCATTTACTTTTTTAGGGGCAAGTTGGACAATTAACGACTCGACCTTCATAATTTCGAAAAACTATTGAGAGTTCAAAAGCGCAACCCAGCTCCTAAGTTACCTTCAACGGTTAGTCATTTTCGATTGTTATTCCCTCGATTGTTTAAGCATGGGACGTATCAATGTAAAACAACCTTCTTCATCAATAAAAATAGCGTCATGTATATTTGATAGAGGCTTCAAATAGAAACTTTCATACCAATCTGGTTTTACTTTTTCACGTAAAAAACTTACAGCCTTGCCTCTAGAGATAAGTCGAATATCACCAATGAATGTATATTTCTTCTTTTTCCAGATTACTCTTTTATTTTCTATCAGGTAGTATTCATCATCTTTTATCTTTTGAACAAGATCTTCCAGTTCAGAGTTCGAAAAAAACTCATTCCGATTGAATACAATTTTCTTGCTTGAAAATTCTTCAAAATAATTTTCGACTAATGAATCAAATGACATTATTTATCAATTAGGGGTGTTGTAGAAAATATGTCCGTCTGTACCATTATTATACCATTTAATATGTTGCAAATCCATTGGTGAACTTTCTGGACCTTGGTGTTGTTCATATCCTTTCTTGTACTTTGGAACTCCATCAGGTCGTTTGCTTTGTGTGTGAGCCTTTCTTCTGTTCATATTACCGTGAACATCATCCAAGAATTTCTTCGCGTTAGTACTTGAATCAACTCTAACCTGATACTTTTTCCCTTCTCCAAGAGCTTCCTGAGCCTTTTTAACGGATTTATTCCATTGATTAGTTCCAGGCGTAATAGTTGGCAAGTCAGACGCAGTTTTTCCAGATTTTCGTAAATCTTCCATTGACCCCTTAAATCCATGTTTTAAGCACTCTTGTCCAAATGGGTCTATCCAACTATTACTATCCAATACGTAAGCATACATATTAGGCATTTGCCCATCAAGCCCAATTGGGTCCTGGCTCACATACGTTCCACTCTCAGGAGAATAGTATCGATATCTGTTGTAGCCAAGCTTCGTCTCAGTGTCAAGATACTGGCCTTGATATAGGAATGGAATAAAGTTCTCCTCTCCGATCTCTTTTCGCGTCTGCCCGTAAATTCCTAATTCACGTGACCACACCTTCTTCCCTTCTTCATCATACGATTCAATAGGAGTCCCAAGGTGATCAGTAATAATCGAATACGCCTTATCTCCCTGAAGCTTCGCCATTGGAATAAACGTTCCATCTTCGAAGATCCACGTAGTGAGGTTTTCTGGGGATTTCAGTCGGAGATTCCCCGATTCGTCCACTTCGACTCCGCTCAGTGGTCTTCCACTTGCCGATTCGTTAATTCCAGTTGTTTCTTCTCTGGTTGATGTCCATTCATGCAACGGAACATTTCCATCCCATACGAAGTGGGTTGTTTGATCGTGATAGGTCTTTGTCAGTCTTCGGCCTAAGGCATCATACGTGAAGTCTACATGCTTTCTATCGGGTCGAATAACCTTCTTGAGCATTCCACCTTGGCTCCATTTGTAACGCCACGCTTCAGTAAGCGATTCCTTTTTGATCAGGTTTCCTACTTCGTCGTATTCGAAAGTATACTTTTCATCTTTGAGTAATTGCCCTGCGCGTCCGTACTTTCGATCCGTTTTATCCTTGGTCTTGAATAAGTTACCGATTTCATCCGGCAGTTTGTAATCCCATGAGCCATCTGCATACGATGCTGCTGAAAGGTTCCCAAACACATCGTGTTCGAAGGTCGTGAGTTCTTTTTTGAGTAAATCTTCAATCGATCTCAAGCGATCATTCACATCCCACTGATAGCGCTTCTTAGTTTGAAGTTGCTCTTTGGCAGTAACGCTATGTTGAACAGGACGTCCGTTCTTGTCTCGTTGCCATGAACTCGTTACTCCTCCTGGGAGGCTGCGCTCGATTTCCAATCCAACGAGGTTGCGGGTGATATCTACTTCCCAACGATTGCTTGATTGTTGATCTTCAGATTGTGTGCTTTGTTCCACACTCGTATTGAGAATATTCCCAAACTTGTCTCTGGATATCTTGATATCTGCTCCGAGGCTACTTGTCAGATGGATGCGCTGACCTACTCTGTTGTATTCGTTCTCAATTCTTACACCGTTTTGAGTCTCGGCGATCACTCTTCCTATTTCATCTCTTTCGAGGCTGACAATGCCATTTTCATTGACCGCTTCGATCAAGAGTCCACTCTTGTCGTAGGTGTAGGCTTCTTTAGTGCCATCATCATAATTGACAACGCTTACGTTTCCAAGAAGATCGTAGGAATAGCCTACTTTTCTTCCATCGGGAGTCGTCCTTTGGCTTACTTGCCCTCCTGCGTTGCGTTGGTATTTTCTCTTCAGTCCATCAAATCCACTTTCCTGAATAATTTGTCCGTTTCTATCTCTATCAAAGCGGTACAAGCTTTGGTGTTCATTGGTAATCGCCTTGAGTTGATCGGCTTTGGTGTAGGAGAACTTAATCTTCGTTTCGTTCTCTTCTCTGCTTTCCAGCTTTCCTGTTGGAGAGTACTCAAATTTGACATCGCGGTGCTTGTCCTTGGCCGATATCACATTTCCTACTCCGTCATACTTGAGGTGAACCATGTTTCCATCCACAGTCTTCATTTGCTCCACTCGCCCGAGTTCATCGTAGTGATAGTTCACTGAAGTGTCTTGATTGCTCACTGCGTGAAGTAGTTGACCTTGTCCATTGTAGTTCCAGTTGGTCACTTCTCCTGTTGGGAGTGTGACTTTGTCAAGTGTGTTTTCGTTGTTGTACTCAAGATGTGTTTCAAGTCCATTGGCATCGATTACTTTGGTGAGTAGGTCATTGGTGTACTCATAACGGGTGATGTCTTTAGCTGGACCGATTCTCACTGTTAGAAAACCTTCTTCATTGTATTGCCAAATCCAAACGGCGTTTTTGGCATTCTTGGCCATCACGAGCTTATTGTTCTCGTAGATGTAATTGGTACTTCCTCCATTCGGAAGACGCTCGGATGTTTTGTTTCCGTAATCGTCGTATCCGTAATATGTGCTGTTATCGAGTTTGTCGGTATAACGTATAACTTGTGCATTCAGATTATATTCCCATGTTTCGCTGTTACCCATTGCGTCAGTGACCTGAACAAGCTTACCATGTCTGTGCCAGTATTCAATACTCGCCCCAATGGCATCTGTCAGAACAGTTTTTCCATCCTCATATTTAATTCGTTCCAACTGTTGCCCTCTCTTTGTGAACCAACGTTTGATGCATTTTGGATCTTCATCCGTGTTTTCGAATTCCCAATGTTGGGTAACTCCGTTCTTGTCCGTTTTTACGGTGATTAAGTTCTTATGGTATGTGTATGTCTCTTCTTGGCCAATCGTGTCTCGAACGACTGTTAAGTATCCTTCTTCATCATAATCATACTCTACCAGTACCTTCTCTTGTTCTGTTTCAGAAACTTGAGTAACAGAAATGATGCGTTGCTGACTATCTCGCTCAATTGTTAATGTTCGATTACTCGAATCAACAATTTCTTCCAAACGTGCTGAAACGTTGTATTTAAAACTGATTTCGAATCGGTGACGCGAAATTTTGGTTAGGTAGTAGGTATCTCTTGATCCTCCAACAAAGGAATAATGATAGCTCAAGTCTTCATCGTAATCTTCGATGACAATGCTATCCTCGTAATGAGAATAGACAATTTTTTCTTCAGTAATTACCGCTGAATCTTCAATGGGGATGTAAGGAATCTCAACAATGTTTCCATTCTTGTTTGCCCAGAAAAAACTTCCTTCTCGACGATCAATGCGAACACTCTGATCATAGTTCAATTGCCACATTCTACCCAACATGGTAGTGCGCTCAACGTGTGAAAAATAATTACGTGTCCATTCTAAAGAAATCGGACCGCTTAAACGAAAGTCGGTTTCATGCAATACCGATTCTCCGGTGATTAAACTGATCATTAGGATATGGAAGGTTTATTGAATAATTCGACAACAAGATAATAAACTTCCTGTATCTCCAAAAAATTAAGCGGT
>JBGCDF010000454.1:0-4447 GCA_045105095.1 Crocinitomicaceae bacterium
CTGCTAGTGCCACAGGAGCTCCAGAGAAAAGAACCATTTACGAAATAGCTACGTATGATTTAAGTGATGTTCATCAATCCCTGGACCAAGTCAGGAGCATTGATTTTCTCAGAAGGAGATGGAGAACGGAAATAACTAAAGAGGAAAAAGGATCGTACTATGAAGAGACCAGGGTTCATAGAGTGAAACATGAAGTTGTGAAAGTCGTATTTGACAAGGTTTTTGCTGAAGGAATAGTCAGAACGGAATACTACCTAACTGACGAGACTACGTTTTACATCAAACAGCACACAGGTTTGATCAGAAATGGTCAAAACGACTCCTCGGGATGTGAGCTTTTCATCGAATCTGATGGTAAAATTATTCGACACAATTTATCTGAACCAGGGAAGTGGGTAGATTGTGATTCTTACCATGAATGCTTGAAGCGCCTAGAGAAAATTCTCGACGAATAATTCAGTTAAAATCAGCTTATTCTACGAGCGTAATTCCGTCACTTCCTAAGGTGATGAGACGTTCTTTGTACAATGAACCAACCGCTTGTTTAAAGGTCTTTTTACTCATTCCAACGACTTCGCGTACGTCTTCTGGTGCGCTTTTATCATGAATGGGCAAATGTTTTTTCACTTTTAAAATTGACAACAAGCGTTCTGCAGACTCTGAAATCTTCACTTTTCCAACAGGATCAAGGCGTACATCCAATTTTCCGTCTTCACGGACATTGTAGACATATCCTGTCGTTCTTTCGCCTCTTTCTAGATTTCGTGTAATATCGTTGTGATAAATCAATCCCGAATAACGATTGTCTACAATCACTTTTACTCCAAGATCTGTTGTATCACAAATCATGAGCTCCGCTGGTGTAGTTCTATCAAATGGGTGATCACATTCGTGAAGGTATCGATTGATTTTTGTTGATCCGTACACGCGATCGGTATCGGCATCCAATTGAAGGGTAGTGAGGTACCATCTTCCTTCTTCAAGCTTAATTCCTTGCTCCTTAAATGGGATCATTAGGTCCTTTTCCAAGCCCCAATCTACGAACGCACCATAAACTGTAACGTCCTTGACGAACAGGTAGCTAAAACCTTCTAATTGAATCAAAGGTTTCTCTGTTGTAGCAACAGCTCGATCTTCTGAGTCACGATAAACGAAGACATTTAGCATGTCATCGATTTTCATGTCATCAGTAAGGTATTTATTTGGAAGTAAGACATCATTATCTTCTTCATCTCCTAGGTAAGCTCCAACAGAAGTGAATCGCAATACCTGAAGATTATTGACTTCGCCAATATTCATATTTGTCTAGAAATAGAGTGAGGACGCCAATTTTGAATTAATAATCAAAATCGGTAATCCGAGCTTGTTTGTTAGCAAGCCTTGTGCAAATTTATCGAATTGTGGGAAAAGACTCTCAGAATGATACGCTAAAGCGATCATATTTATATTATTATTCTTCGAGTAGTTCATAACTTTCTTTTTGTAACCGCCACGTTGCTTTACCATTCCGATCACCGGTTCGATGCCAAAATCTTCGTATTGCTGCTTTACAAGCCCTATGCGGTTCTTAATTCGGGTGTGAAGAATCTCATCTGTCTGTTTTTCAGCAAGCACGTGTAAACCTGCTCCGAAGATTCTTGCCATTTCACCAGCAATTTTTGAAATTTGAAGGCTCTCTTTCGTCAAATCAATAGGAACAGCCAATTGATTGATTTCTTCCAATTGAGTACTCTTTTGAACAATAAGAAACGGACACTCAGCACTAATAATGATCTTCATGGCGTAACTTCCAAACAAACGTTGCATCCCTCGCTTACCATGAGTTCCCATGATAATGAGTTGCGTTCCCTCTTCTTTAGCGATTTTGCCAATATCAGAGAAAATGTTTCCAACTTTAACTAGTGTGGTTATTTCAACACCCGCAGGAGCGTTAATGTTCTTAGCAACTTCTTCCAATTTGGGTCTCATTGCCAATCCTTTGGCTTTATCCTTTGAAAGGTGAAGAAGTTTAATTTCTGTATCTACGTGCTTTCCGATGTGCAGAGCGTATTCCAAGGCTTTTTGACTAGTAGGTGTGAAGTCGTAGGGCACCATGTAAAGATTCTTACTCATAAGCGGTCAATTCGTGATTTAGGTTAAAAATATACAAAAAGAAGCCGTAATAGACGATACAATTTTCATGTTACTAACACATAAATGTGCAAGCATTGGAGAAAACTAGTTTCTTTGCTTCCTTCTTCGACGCTTTTTCTTCTTCTTGTTCATGTCTCCAAAAATGGAAGATTCTGAAGGGTCGCGTTTGTCTCGTTTATCAACTTTCGGTTCGTTCGATTTAGGCTCATTCAATTTTTCGTCTTTCCCTTGTGTTTCGGGTGTGATCGCCACATGTTCATTGCCTCCCGCAGGTGCGTTAGCATTGCTAGGGTCCTGCCAATCACTATCGATTTTTCGCTTTACAAGTCTACCTGTTTTCGGATCCTTGGTAAGGACTTCTTGAGCCTGGCTATCGCTGTGCGAATTCACGCCAATAACATCTTCTTTTAATACCCATTTTTTGTCTTCAAATATGAAGGCATCGTACGATAAATCAGGAACATAGAACGAATAGTACCCCTTCATAGTCGGTGTTTCAGGAGAAAGGTGGTCCATCATAATTCGCTCACGATTCGTTTCGTAGCGAAGAACCATAGTCACTTTTTCAGAATGCTCATAAAACATCCGCTTCTTTGTTTCTTTTCCTACTTTGAAGATGGGAGAGCCAAATTTCACCGACCGACCGTTGATGTACATGGCATCAATTAGTTTGATATTGCTCAGTGTTGTGTTACCATCCCAACCGAGCACTGTATAAATGGTTCGACTTCCTTTTTTCACCGGAATGATTTTGTAGTACAAAGCTCCGTACCAACTGCTCGCTTCAACGATATCTTCAGGTTGCTTCATGCCCCAAACGTCCTCTTTCAACTCGGTAAGCGTCATTGTTTTCTTACGCTTGTCAAAATGCTGCACAAAACCGTAGTAACGCTGAGTTTTATCATCTTGTTCAACATTCCAGTTGATGATGCGAACCATTTCATCCTCACTATCAATAAATCCAACGGTAGTAAGCAAGGAAAAAGGGTGATCGAAGGATTCCTTGTATTCAAGTACAGCGGCCAAATCTGACTTGAACTCTTCGTTCGCCTGTTTTTTCGCTTGATCGTTTTCTGCGCTTCGCAGTGCTTCGAGCTTGGTCAATAAACGATCTTCGGAGCGTGTAATGTTAAAATCTTGCGCGAATGAGCTCGCGGCAAAAAATAGGAAACTGAAAACAAGAGATCTATTCATGTGCTTAAAATTTTTTTGCGAAAGAGGTTGCAGAAAAATTTCCGCACCCATGTAACCGCTTCGCTCTCATATTAACGGTAATACAACTGTTTTGTTACGAGGTTCAAAAACCTTACCATTTAATTAATGATACGCAATAAAGTTGAATGATGGAGGAGTGATTCCCAGTTTTCTCAGTTCCATGGCAATTTGTGCCCTGTGATAGTTGCTATGATTCAAAATGTGATAAAGAATATCCACAGAACTTTTCGACAGCTTCACGCCTTCTTCTGAGTGATAGTGCACCTTTTCCGAAGACTCGACATGTTCCAAATATTCGATCGTTTGACGCAAGTTGTCGTGCATAAGTTGATCCCAGTAATTGATTGGAAGAACATCCCATGTGTGAGATTCAGCTTTCTTCTCCAAAATACGAGATATCCAGATGTGATGAACATTGATGATGTGCGACATCGACTTTAGAACGAAGTCCGAAAGTTCATCTTCGTGCTTCATTAGCACATCTACCCATTTTTGATTTGATCGAAAATCGTATTCAAATTTGTCGATGAAGAAATCTTTCATCTTAGATTGATTTCAAGTCGGAGATGGTATTCGTAGGATTATCAGATTTAAACACGAAGCTTCCGGCCACCAATACATCAGCGCCAGCCTCGATTAATCGCTTACCAGTATCAAGATTCACACCTCCGTCTACTTCGATTTTTGCTGGAGATCCTGATTTTTCAATTAAGGCTTTTGTTTGCGTTACCTTCTTGCAAGCGTTTTCAATGAATGACTGCCCACCAAAACCAGGATTTACAGACATGATCAATACTAGATCCAATTCTTCGATAACATCTTCCAAGAAAGCAACTGGCGTGTGAGGATTTAGAGCAACTCCGGCTTTCATTCCAGCAGATTTAATTGCTTGAATGGTTCTGTGTAGGTGAGGGCAGGCCTCATAGTGCACTGTCAATACATCAGCTCCAGCTTTTGCAAATTCTTCAATGTATTTGTCTGGTTCTACAATCATCAAATGCACGTCCAATGGCTTGGTCGCATGTTTTTGAATTTGTTTCAGCACAGGAAATCCGAATGAAATATTAGGAACAAATACACCATCCATAATATCAATATG
>JBGCDF010000455.1:0-5056 GCA_045105095.1 Crocinitomicaceae bacterium
AACATGGGTGCACGTATTGTTACGCTCGGCCTACGCATGAATATTGGGGTATGAGTGCAGGCTTGGATTTTGAGCAAGTAATTTTGATCAAGAAGAACGCTCCCGACCTATTAAGACAAGCACTGGACAAAAAAAGCTGGAAGCCCAGGCCTATCGTCCTCTCTGGAAACACCGATTGCTATCAGCCAGCAGAACAAACATTTAAACTGACCCGAGAATTACTCAAGGTCTTTCTGGAATACCGAAACCCTGTTGGAATCATTACCAAGAATGTGTTGATGAATCGTGATTTAGATATAATCGAAGAGCTTGGAGCCTTGAACCTCATTGGAGTGAACCTGAGTATTACAACACTTAATGAGGAACTAAGGAGAAAACTCGAACCTCGAACGGCAACTGCTAAGCGGAAGCTCGATTTGGTGGAAACATTAGCAAACATAAAAGTTCCTGTCAACGTAATGGCCGCTCCTGTAGTTCCAGCCTTGAATGATCATGAGATTTTGTCGATCGCCAAAGCTGCCTCAGAGAGAGGGGCTAAAAGTTTTCATTCTCACGTGGTTCGATTGATGGGACCGAACGAACACATCTTCGAGCAATGGGTGAATCATCATTATCCAGATCGTGCACAAAAAGTGATGAATCAGATACGATCCATCCACGAAGGAAAAAGTGGAAGTTCGACCTTTGGCGAGCGTATGCGGGGAAAAGGTGCCTTCGCTCTGAATATCAAAAGGCAATCAGAATTGGCAAGACACAAGTACTTTCCTAAGCAGACTCCGAGAAAACTTCGAACCGATTTGTTCAGAAGACCGCAGGGAGGGCAGTTATTTCTGTTTGATTAATTACGCATGGTGTTATTCGCTCTTCTTCAAATAGAAAGATTCGAATGATTCATCACTGGACATTTTAATGCTATTCTTGTTCCAATCAACTGTGTACTCAAGCGTATCTAAAAAATTGTCGACTAGTGTTAGCCTATATCCGCCACCCGACGAGGATGCTGAATAGTCTACTTCGTATTCAAAATCTCTGGTTTCCAGGTTTCCATCAAGATTCAATACATAGCTTCCCTCACCGGACCTATCAAAATGGAAGAAACCGCAGTCTAACCAAACGTTATCAGAAGTGGGTTGATTGATTAAGTAGTATTCAACTTTCCAGTCTCCCCCTTTTTTCCAAAGGTTCTTTTCAATTCTATTTTCTTTTTCGCAACTGAATAGGATAAATGCGGTAATAAATAATGCGACTGGCGCGGTAAAATGAAGGGCTTTCATAATTAACGAATTGGTGTGGTTGTAAAAGGCAACATACGGATGCACATTTTGTTCATCTTTGTAAAAACGCACATATTTCATGCCAAGGAACTACGGCACTTTTCAGTAGCGCGGTAATTGTTACAAATAACGCACGAATATCTCTGAACTTCGAATAAAATACTACATTCGAATCTATGAAAACAGTTTTACTTTTCACCGCCATTCTCTTTACAACAATCAGTTTTTCGCAAAAATTAACCGATTTCAACGAAGAACGACTAAAAACTGACCAAGGACTAATGATTGGACTTGGTTCATGGGCCACGGTAAATTTCATCGGAAGTGGCATTGGATGGGCGACTGCTCCGAACGAAGAAATGAAATCCTTCCACCAGATGAATGTGATGTGGAACACGGTAAATATCGCTCTGGCTATTCCTGGTTACATCAAAGCGAAAAAGGAAAATCCAGAGCTATCTTTCTACGAAACGTTATCGGCACAGCAAAAAACGGAGAAGATTTTTCTCATCAATTCTGGGCTGGACATTGGATATGTTTCCGCAGGATTGTTATTGCGCAGTGCGGCAAAAAATAACCTTGAAAAACAAGATCAATTCAACGGGTTTGGCAATGGGCTCATTCTTCAGGGGGGATTCCTGCTCGTGTTTGATTTAACCGCCTATTTCATCCACAATAAGCATCGAAAGAAATCCCTCAACCCTTTAATGAAAAACATCGAACTGAGCGATAACGGTTTTGGAATAAAGTGGAACTTACGCGCTTCCACAGCTCATGGATTAAAACTCTAAGTGCCTAGTCAACAAAAATGATTGGTAAATCTGTTTTTTGTATGAATCCAATCATGAACGGTTGAGTCATAATTTCAATTGCATCCTCCTTTGGAGTTGTTTTTTTAACCTTCGCTACTAACTTATTTCCATCTTTTACAACCGAAACAATATCCACGGTGTAACCACCAGAACCTCTGATTTGATCGAAATAGGTCAATACCGTCATCGAATTAAAATCGATGGGTTCTTCCTCTATCGTTTCGTTTACAGAATTCATCTTTGCAATCAAAGCTTCCCAGTCTGCCTGCGAGTTAATCACCAAACCTCCTTCGCCTATTCCTTCTTGCTCGTTACCCGTGAGGTATCCATCTGCAATGTTTTTAATTGGATAAGTCATAGATTCCGCAATGCTCTCGTTTGGTTTTTCATCAGTTACCTCATCGGTCGTTCCGCACGATGCAGCCCCCAATAAAAGAGAGATTGACAATCCAAAAAATACTGCGCGTTTCACGTTCTTCATAGCTATTCGAATTAAGGTGTGTTTACTCTAACTTGTTAAATATAATGCCAAAATCTTACAAGCGCGTAAATTTTAGTACTTCCTAAGAAATTTGTGAATCCAATTTTCGTATCAATCTCTTTTAACAAAGTGTGATATTTCGTTCAAAAAAATGTAATTTCTCGAATGGATGAATCAGACCATCTAATCTTTATTTCAAACTAAGCATTACACATGAAAAAATCTACCCTTTTATTTGCGCGCATTGCATCCGCGTTTCTCCTCAGTATGCTAGCTTTCTCGAACAATTCGTTCGCTCAAAGCAATGATAGTTTTACTTTTCAGGGAGTCGAAATTACCATCCCAAACAACGTTCAAACGGTCAGTTTTGATGAGTTGAACGCTCTTAGTGGATTTAATAACACGGTTTACGCATGGATGCAATTCCATGAAATACCTACACAGGCACAACAGGATGCCATCAAACTTGGCGGAATCAAGCTCTTGAATTACATTGACGAAGCGGCGTATCTTGTTAGCTTTTCACCGAATATTTCTCGGGATTTAATGGAATCCAATAACGTTAAGGGACTCATCTCTCTTTCCAGAGAAATCAAGGTAGAATCCGAGATTCGAAATGGTTCTATTAATTCATGGGCAATCGATGGAGACAATGTTAAATTGATCGTAATCTTGATGGAAGGAGCAAGCATGGAAGGTGCTGTCACTCTATTACAAGGTGCCAATGTTAAGATCGACGAGCAATATAGAGATCATCAAACACTAGAGGTAACTGTTCCAATGGGTGCAATAAACCAGTTGGGTGACTTTGCCTTCGTGAAATGGGTGGAAGAAATTAACGCTCCCTCAATAAAAGACGACACACGCGGACGCGCTCTTCACCGCGCAAACGGATTGGACTCTCAATCTCCAACAGGTTGGGATTATACGGGTGAAGGAATTGGCGTAATGGTACGAGACGATGGAATCGTTGGTCCACACATCGACTTCGAAGGTCGCTTAGACAACTCGACGGCCACAGGAACTGGATCGACGCACGGTGACGGTGTCGCTGGAATTATGTCTGGTGCAGGAAATCTTGATCCAACGATGAGAGGAATGGCAGCAGGTTCAGATGTGTATGTTTCCAACTACGCGTCTAACTTTCTGGATGCAGCAACAGTCGATCGCATTAACAATGGGACGGTTCAAATTACGAACTCATCTTACTCAAATGGATGTAACGGTGGATACACTTCAGCAACTGTAACAGTGGATGATCAAGCTTACAACAACCCCAATCTTCTACATGTATTCTCAGCAGGAAATTCAGGAACGTCTAATTGCGGTTACGGTGCTGGATCTAACTGGGGGAACATCACTGGAGGTCACAAACAAGGAAAAAATGTAATTGCCACAGCGAATACGGCATTTACTGGAGCTTTGGCTAACTCAAGTTCGAGAGGACCTGCTTACGACGGAAGAATTAAACCAGACATTGCTGCAAACGGATTAGATCACATGTCAACTGATGAAGACAACGATTACCTCACTTTTGGAGGTACTTCCGGAGCGGCACCAGGTATTGCTGGAATCTCTGCTCAACTATACGAATTATATGGTGATGTGAATAGCGGGTCACTACCTCCAGCAGCGCTCATCAAAGCGACTTTATTGAATACTGCTAACGATGCAGGAAATGTAGGTCCAGATTTCCAATTCGGTTGGGGAATTGTGAATGGACTGCGTGCAGGAATGTTGATCGATGATGGAAGACACTTGTCTTCATCTGTTTCGCAAGGAGCGCTAAACTCTCACACGATTTCAGTTCCAGCAGGGACGCAGCAAGTGCGCTTTATGTTGTACTGGTCAGATCCTGCAGCGAACAACGGAGCGAACACAGCTTTGATCAATGACCTTGATTTGGAAGTAGATGGACCAACAGGTACAAATTATCTTCCTTGGCTATTGGATCATACACCAAACGCAACTACGCTTGACAATCCAGCGACTAACGGAGTTGATCACTTAAACAATGTAGAGCAAGTTCTTATCAATAACCCAACGGCTGGTAACTATACCATCGATGTAAGTGGCTTTGCTGTTCCAATGGGGCCACAAGAATACTTTATCGTATACGAAATCATCGAAGATGAAATCACCGTTACTTACCCGAATGGAGATGAGCACATGGTTCCAAATGAACAAGAAACTATTCACTGGGATGCCCCACAAACGAGTGGTTCATTTGATTTAGAATACAGTACGGATGATGGCGCTTCATGGAACGCCATTACTACTGTTGCATCTGATATCAGAATGTATAGCTGGAGTGTTCCTGCTACGTTAACAGGAGAAGCAAGAGTTCGAGTTACACGTGGAGGAGTTTCAGACGAAAGTAACGACGCATTCTCTATTGCTGCTTTGATCACTGGTCAAACAATTACACAAGTTTGTCCTACTGCCGTAACATTCTCTTGGAATGCTGACCCAGATGCAGAAAGCTACGA
>JBGCDF010000456.1:0-13515 GCA_045105095.1 Crocinitomicaceae bacterium
TAACTTGGGTCAAGGATAATGACTTCATCCTCCTTATTGATTAATGCGGTGATTGCGGTGAAGATTCCTTGAGTTGCTCCTGCCGTTACGAGAATTTCTTCTGATGGATTGATTCTTCTATCGTAGCTAGATTCAATCAATGCACCGATCTCTGCTAGCAAACGTGGATTGCCCGGCATGGGTGCATATTGATGCACATCCTCTTTCACTTTTCGTTGATACAAATCAAGAAGCTTTGGGTCAACGGGAAAGTTGGGAAACCCTTGTGACAAATTAATGGCTTTGTTTTCTGCTGCCAGTTTCGACATAACAGTAAAAATGGTTGTCCCAACGTGAGGAAGTTTTGACATAGAATGTGTTTTGAGTAAAAATAAGAAAAAGGGAAGTGTCTTGCGAGTTGCGCGGCAGTACAAACGCTTCGCAACTGTTTCAACTGCTTCGCAACGATACAATTGCATGGACTGAATGCTGATTTATCTGAATGAGTTTCGATAGATTCAGTTGTAACGGAATTGATTTAGTATACGGTTATTGATCAGTTTGCTCATATATTTCGATACTTTTTTTTTTTTTTTAAAAAGACCACGTAGTAGCAGCGAAGCTAATCCAAAACTGCCCTTGCGCTGATTTTTTTCCTCTCGAAGAGTCTCTTAAAGAGCGGTGTTTTCGGTGATCGCTTAGGCGCTTCCTCAAACACTAACTCTCTTTAATTCGATCTTCTCTTTTCATAAAATAAGGCGCGGATAACACTTCGTAATTTCAAATTTTGGTGAAAAGGATGATAAATGACTGATTTATCCAGATAAGTGTTGATTAACATAGCTTTAACAGCAGTATAGTTGCAATCAACGTACATTGCTCGTACTTTAGGTCATTAATTAAAAGATACCATGAATACGAAATCAATAATTACAGGAATTTTCAGTCTATGTCTGATCTCAGGATCGGCTTTTGCACAAGAGCGAGAAGTAGTAGAAAGTTCGCCTGCGAGTCCAGAACAAGTCAAAGCCGTTAAGAAGGAAATCCGCAAGGAAGTTCAAATGGAAGATAAGGATGGGGTGAAAACATTAACGATCACGACAGATGACGGAGGTGAGATCACCAAAGAAGTATTTACGGGAGCAGAAGCGGAAGCTAAACTCGCTGAGCTGATGCCTCAAATGGAAGAAGTTACCATGGAACAAGAAGTAGAGGAGGAGCGAATTGAAGTGGCAGTGGATGATGATGGAAACTTGGAATCAGTGACCATCAAAAGAACGCGAAACGGTGAAGAAACCATTGAGGTTTTGGAGGGAGAAGCTGCCGAGAAGAAACTAGAGGAAATCAAAGATCAAGTAAAAGTTGAAATTGAAGACGACAAAAAGGGTGTCAAAAAGAAGAAGGTAAAGCGATCAAGTGCTAAGAAAGCGGAGGCGTCAGATATGTAACACGTTGATAAAAGAATGTAGAAAACCCTGTTTCTGAGATTCTCGGAAACAGGGTTTTTGTATTTTGGCACTATGATCAAACGACTTGCCCCTTTAGTTTTTGTTCTCGCTGCATGTGGATCAGGAGAGAAAACCCCTTTTTGTAAATGCATGGAAGCAGGAGATGAGCTCAATGCATACTCTGCAGAGATTTTGGATCAATCTGAAATAGATGGGAAAACGGAATCCAAGATGCAGGAATTGAAAGCAAGCAAGGACGAACTTTGCAAGGACTACGAAACAATGGGAGGAGCGGAAATGCTGGAATTACGTGAAGATTGTACCGAGATGAATGCCAAAGATGAGGCGCTCAGTATTGAGGAAAAATGATTAAAAACCCCATCAGTTAGATGAATACAATAGTTTTCGGGTCGCGTTCAATCTTCCTACTTCTAATTACTGTATTGGTTAGTTGTGTCAATGATCAACAATCGAATAAGTATACTGATCAATTCGTTTCGAATTACTTCGAAGATGAAATGCAAGGTGCCGAAGAATGTGCTTCGGATGTACTCGGGAAGTATGAAAAACTAATAAATAAGATCTCCAGTATCGAGTATGTGGAACTGGATACAACTAACAAACTTATTGTAAGCGTACCTGTATTTGGAGGGTATTCTGATTCATGCAGATACGATGAAGACTATCTAGTGACGTATTTCACGCTATACGATCTTGATACAACAATCCATCATCAGTTTAAAGAACATTACAATCCTATTGGATATGAATTGCGAAACTTGTTAAAAGTAGCGCGACAGGTGAATGATAATAACTATCCTGAATTATCGGGTTCAAATAAGGCTAAAGTTGAGAAAATAACGAAAGATCTACACAATCTGAAGGTGCTGAGAGAATCGAAGTATTTATTCATTCTGGAGATTGTTGAATACCGAGAATTGCCCTATCGACCCTACGCCAAGTCGTCGGAAGCTAGTTCAGCAAAAGCAAGTTGGCATGTCTTCGATTTTTCAGAGTTAAGTTATCTCGGAAGTATTCCCTTCGAGGCGGATAATGATGGCTTCAGACCACTAAACACGAAAACATTCACGCAAACGAAACACGTTACCAAACGAATAATTCGCCCGTACACTCCTAGCGATCATACGGTCTATTTGTATGAAACAGAGACGGTAAAAGAAACCCATTCCGTGAGGACTTCATACGAGGATAAGGTAAATCAGGCAGAGTATAGTTTTCGTGAAAAATTCACAGAAGCAGCTAGAAGGAGCATCCAAGAATTTGTGCTTAGTTCGAACGAAAAATTTCGCGACTACGTCAACTTGAAATAACGAGTGAGTAGGCGCATTAAAGTCGAAATTGTTCGAAATGAATAGAAAAGCTCCATGAGTTAATTTCATGGAGCTTTGAAATATAAAATCGTTATGTGTTAATTCTTAATCACGCATCTGAGGGCAGAGGTACTCGAAGCCCGAAATTCCTAGCCAAAAACCACATCCAAAGCCTCACACATTGCCTTCGCAGCAACATCCAAATGCTCTTTCGTATGTGCTTGAGAAATGAATCCTACTTCGTATCCACTTGGTCCAATATAGACTCCTCTACTGATCAATTCATTAAATAACTTTCGGAACCCATCCATTTTTGGATCAATTTGGTCGGCCTTGCGAATGCGTTTCTTCCCATCAAATGATAACCAGAAAATCGACCCAACCGTTACTAATTCAAAGTTGTATCCTTTGGAAGAAGCATGATCATTGATTTTGTTCACAAAGTATAGTGTGCGCTCTCGTTGGTCTTCATAGAAACCAGGCTGGGCACATTCTGTCAATTGAGCAATTCCCGCTGCCATTGCCACCGGGTTTCCAGAAAGCGTTCCCGCTTGATAAACTGGACCGTCTGGTGAAACATGCGCCATGATCTCATTACTAGCTCCGTAAGCTCCAACCGGAAGTCCACCACCAATGATTTTACCGTAGGTAATGATATCTGGAGTAATTCCCAACAATTCTGCGGCTCCGTTAAATCCAACACGGAATCCAGAAATCACTTCATCAAAAAACAATAAAACTCCATTTGCCGTGCACAGGTCTCTCAGCTCTTGTAGGAATGTACTTTCTTGAAGTAACAAACCGTTGTTCGCTGGAATTGGTTCGATGATCGCACAAGCTAATTCATCACTGTAATTATCGAAGCACGCTTTTAATGCTTCCAAATCGTTTAATGGTACAACCAGTGTTTCATTGGCGTATTCTTCTGGTACACCAGCGCTTGATGAGGTTCCAAAGGTAGCTAAACCGCTTCCTGCTTTCACCAACATGGAATCAACGTGTCCGTGGTAGCACCCTTCAAACTTTAATACTTTCTTTTTCCCTGTGTATCCTCTTGCCAAACGCAAAGCCGACATTACCGCTTCGGTTCCGGAACTCACAAAGCGCATTTTGTCGATGAACGGATTGCGTGATAAAATCAATTCAGCCAATTCGTTTTCTAAGACAGTTGGCGCGCCAAAACTTGATCCATTTTGAAGTGCCGAAACTACACTGTTATACACTTTTGGGTTGTTGTGACCTAAAATCAAAGGTCCCCAGCTACAGCAGAAATCGATGTACTTGTTTTCATCTTCATCCCAAATGTGACAACCGTCTCCTTTTTTCATGAAAATAGGTGAACCATCTACCGATTTAAAGGCGCGAACAGGTGAGTTGACTCCTCCAGGGAAATAGGTCTTTGATGTTTCGTAAAGAGCATCCGATGTGCTTCGATTTAATGATGTTGCTGTTGAATCCATCTTTCTTGATTTGGGAGAACAAAAATACGGTTTATTGCGCTTTGAACCGAATTCGCGTCATGAACATTTGCTATATTTATCGGACAAATAGGACAATGACTGAAGAAGATAAAGATATCCGAAGAAGCAACATGATCAAACTGATAATTGCTGGGGGAGTGGCAGTAGGAGCTTTCTTTTTGACAAGTTATCTTTTGCGAATGTGGTTGCATAACTAGATTCGCAAAAAGCGAGTGACTAACCGATAAACTAGGAACAAATGAGAATAGCATTAGCGTCAATTTTAGGACTTGCGGCAAGTTGGGCCGTAAACATGGGGATTTTACAAATCTTCCTGTTTGGCAAAATCGAAGAAGGAGTAGATCAGAATGAAGCAATGATGGAAATGTTTGATTCATTCACTGCTATTGATTACCTCACTCCTTTGGCAGCGCATGTTTTTGGGATCCTCATTGGGTTGATCGTTGCACGATTAATCTGCAAGACATCAAATATTCCGATTTACATTATTGGAGGACTTCATATGGCGGCTACAGTGGCGAACATCTTTATGATTCCAGCTCCAACGTGGTTCATTATTGTTGATCTGGTTCTTCCTATCCTCATTATTTTGTATTTCCTTCGTACTAAAAAGAAAAAGTAAATGTTTACAGGTATTATTGAGCAGTTAGGAGCCGTTAGAAACATCCGTCAAGAAGGCGAAAATGTTCACTTCACAGTGAAGGCAGATATGACTCCCGAATTGAAAATTGATCAAAGCGTAGCGCATAATGGATGCTGTCTGACAGTGGTTGAAATTGACAAAGATGAATATGTGGTAACCGCAATTCTGGAAACCCTCAAGAAAACCAATCTTGGAGTATGGGAAGTGGGAACGAAAGTCAATCTTGAACGCTGCATGATCATGAATGGACGATTGGATGGACACATTGTTCAGGGTCACGTGGATGCAACAGGTAAGTGCATTGATATCGAAAATCAGGATGGAAGTTGGAAATACACGTTCCAATATGATACGGATATGGTTACTGTTGAAAAAGGATCGATTACGGTAAACGGTACTAGCCTTACTGTGGTAGATTCCAAGGACAAGCAGTTTTCGGTCTGCATCATTCCGTATACGCAAGAATTCACCAATTTCCATACACTTGAAGTAGGGAGTACGGTGAATTTGGAGTTTGATATTATAGGGAAGTACGTGGCGAAGTTATTTGCGAAGTAATCTTTGAACAAGAAAAACGTCGACCTAACAGGCCGACATTTCGTAACAACATATTTCAATTGTTTCTTCCGCGAGAACCTCAACTATTTAGTAGCAATTCTATACTCCCCTTCTTTGAGTGGTGATAATCCGATTTCCTGACGAGCCTCGTTGGATGTATCTAAGTCTTCTATTTCAGGGGGAAGTACCTTTTTGGTTTCTTTATCGAATTGTTGGTTCGTTCCGTAAAGCTGCGTTTCTCGGAGGATTTTCCCCTTGATATTGTCATAAAACATGGCGTATGTTTTCGCTGGCATTCTGCCTGCTAGTACTTCATTGTGTAGAATTTCGCTGTATTCTTCTAGGTACTGACGTGGGTCCCATCCTTTTGGAGGGTGCATTAAGAGAAGCAACTGAACGTAATTTTCTTCTTCGACCACATCTTCTCCAATCCAACCGTATCGCTCAAAAATACCACGGAGGTATTGATGATTTCTAAAGTCAATAGTGTGTTGCAAATGCCACAAAGAATCTTGAACGGTTTCGGAAAGTTCTAAATTTAGTTCATCGACGTAAATAAGCCCTTCTTGTACTCCAACATTCTCGAGTACAGAATCAATTTTTGCCAAAACTCCTTCATCTAATGTCCCCCAGGAAAGTTGTTCTCTATATATCTGATCAGTCCGACTAATCTCTTGAAAGGTCGCTTGGATGAATGATAATTCATCAGCACTTGGTTGTTTCTTTTCACTAATTTGTGCACTTGACGAAATACTTGATGCTGAGAATAAAACGATTAATAACTTTTTCATAATTTTCTGTTTTATTGATGAATGAAACAAAGGAAGCAGCTTCTTAGCTTGGTTAGAGTCAATGAGAAACGAAGGGAAACGAAGGAAAGCTTAAAAGACTTAAGGAAAGCTTAATAGAGCCGAATAATCACGTAATTCACTATACCTTGACAGCATGAATAAGCAGATGACTTACTATCGAAACTTGAGTTGGGTTGGATTTACCATCTTTCTATTGGCGATTATTATTCAAATCATTTGGTTAAGGCATGCATTGACCTTAGATCGAGCTGAGCACCAACTGGTTCTAGAACAGATGGTTCCTGATATTGCATTGGAAGTTAACGGAATTAGTCATGATGCTTTTCACGGAGAGTCATCTTCTATTGACAATATTAAGATTGATTCGGTAGCCAATATTGTTTCGAGATATGCGCAAAAACAAGGAATTGAAGGGGGAATCGCTTTTTCCATTTTTTCAGAGAAGAATGGCATCAATGAATTGATCCAAACGAATACCCCAGAGTTAACGGATGAATTAATGAACTCAGGCGCACGCGTTTGTCTATCGTGCATTGTGTCTATTAGTATGTCAACGGCGAGCGCTCAGAAAGAAGGAGAGTCGGATGAGGAATATTATGCACGTATTCTGGAAAGTGAGGTGTTTCAATATTACAGCCCCGTAAAAAATGTTGACCGTTCCGATAAAAAAGAGACGATCTATTTTTCCATTTACCACGAAAAAAGTAGTTGGAAATCGATTGGATCTCTCTGGTATTTATTCGTTGGAGGAATTTTCCTGAACGGAGTATTGCTTTTACTTTTCCGCTACCTTCTTCAATCCTTGGCTAAATACAAACGCCTCACGCAAGTCAAAGATGATTTCTTTAACAACATGACGCACGAGTTCAAAACACCTTTGAGTTCGATTCGATTGGCATCTCGAATATTGAAATCCAACCCAGCAACTGAGAACAATCAAAGTTATTTCAACCTCATTGAAAAGGAGAGCCTCTATTTAGAGAATCAAATTGACCGTCTTTTGGAGTTTTCTTTATTGGATAGCCGAGAACTAGAGGTGACTAGAGTTCCATTGACTTTTCCTGAACTTTTTGAAAAGGTTAGAAAACGAATGACTCCAATGATTGATGAGAAAAAAGCCGTTTTTTCTTCGTCCATTCAAGTTTCGAATAATGTAATTCAAGGAGACCAGATACACCTAACCAATTGTTTCTGTAATTTGATTGAAAATAGTTTGAAATACGGAAATGAAGGAATATTAATTCATATTCAAGTCGAAGAAAGAGGAGGTAAACGCTGTATTTCGGTCAAAGATAACGGCCCAGGAATTGAAAGAACTCACCATCTGAAAATTTTCGATCGTTTTTATCGCGCGCAGCAAGGAAACCAGTATAAAAATAAAGGATTTGGAATTGGTTTGAGCTATGTGAAAACCGTTGTGGAATTGCACGGAGGTAACATTGAATTGAATACTACATTGAAAACAGGAACAGAATTCTTAATTTATCTTTAGTATGTACCGTATTTTATTACTAGAAGATGATCCAAGTTTCGGTTACATTCTCCGAGAGTATCTGGGTATGCAATCGTTTCAAGTAACTTGGGTGAAATCAGGAGAAGAGGCCATTCTTGAAATGAACAAAGGCGCATTTGAATTGGCCATTTTAGACATTATGCTTCCAGGCATCGATGGTTATGCCGTGGCAGAACAAATCAATCGACAATATCCTTCTTTACCGTTTATTTTTTTGAGTGCAAAATCCTTAAAGATTGATGCTCTCAAAGGATTCAAAGTAGGTGCGTTCGATTTCATTACAAAACCTGTTGAAGAAGAAATATTGGTGGCGAAGATTCATGCATTGATGAATCGATTGACTCCTAAAAAGGAGATTGTACTGACGGTTGAAATTGGAGCATATACATTCCATCCTCAACTATCTAAGCTCTATTTCGAGCAAGAAGAAATTAAAATGACGTCAAGAGAAAGCGACTTACTGTGGTTGTTGTGCGAACACAAAAATCAATTACTTCCCAGAAAGAAAGCACTCCGAGAACTATGGGAATCAACGGATGAATTTAGTCGAAAAAGCATGGATGTTTTTATTTCTCACCTGAGGAAATACCTATCCTATGACCAAGAGGTTATCATTGAAAATGTTCATGGAAAAGGATTCATTCTTCGGTGCCCTTAAAAGAGCTTGTTCGCGAAAAAAGGTTGGAATAAAAAGGAATCACTTAGGACTTGCCCCACGACTTCTTAATACGTTTTCCAACTTTCTTACGGAAGCGTTTCAAAACACTGCTACGACTTCCAATGTTTCCGCATTTAACAACTTCCGAATGCACACATTTGTTGTCACGGAAAAATTTGAATTGGAACGTAACAGATACAGCATCTACACGGTACAACTCGAAGAAACTCGCTTGATTGAGGGCCGTTTCGAAATCATCAGCTACGTTTGAAACACTGTAATTACGATCAAATCCTCGGATACTCACTAAACAGTATGTGTCAATTCCCTTCATGGAAACCACGTTTTGTATTGAGTCGCTCGCCAACGATCGGGCATCGCTACCCAATTTTAGCACATTCAAAGATGGAGAAGCGTTTACTTTGCCGCGACTCAACATTTCCGTTAGTAAAATCTCAACTGAATAGCGATCTTCAGGAGTGTCCATTTGTGCAATGACCAACGCGTTATCCAGAGTAATAGAAGTTTTCTGCTTCTTCTTTTTCTTTTTCTTTTTTTTCTCTATTTTGACAGGATCAGCGGATTCTCCACCCGTTTCCTGAGCGAATACCGCTCCAGAGAACATGATCAATATGGATAGAATAAGTGTTTTCATATGATTAAAAAATTTCTTTTGCGATTGCCTTAACCATACTTGAGTTAGACATCGTGTAATAGTGAATGCAAGGAGCTCCTGCTTCTTTTAGTTCTTTAGATTGCTGAATTCCCCACTCGAGTCCAACTTGTTGCACTTCACTGTTATTCTTACACTTCAGCAATTCCTTCGATAATGCTTCAGGGTAATCGATGTGGAAGAACTTTGGCAAGAATGAAATGTGATTCATCGTTTTTATTGGCTTCAAACCAGGAATAATCGGAACGGTAATACCGATCTCTCTGCACGCTTTCACAAAAGCGAAATATTTTTGATTATCAAAAAACATCTGTGTTACGATGTATTCAGCTCCCGCCTCAACCTTATCCTTTAGGTATTTAAGGTCTGTTTTCAGGTTCATTGCTTCGAAATGCTTTTCAGGATAACCTGCAGCACCAATACAGAAGTCCGTTGGCTCAAGGTTTACGTCGTCTACCAAGTAGTTTCCTTTGTTCATATCGGTAATCTGATGAATCAGATCTGAAGCATATTTATGTCCGTATTTGTGTGGGCGGAAGTTGGACTCCGTTTTGATAGAATCTCCGCGCAGTGCAAGCACGTTATCAATTCCGAGGAACTGAAGGTCGATCAAAGCATTTTCTGTTTCTTCCTTGCTAAACCCTCCACATATCAAGTGAGGAACGGCATCTACATCATATTTGGTCATGATGGCAGCACAAATCCCAACGGTTCCTGGACGTTTACGAATGGCAATTTTTTCCAATAAACCGTTTTCACGCTCCTTGTAAATGAACTCTTCACGATGATAGGTTACGTTCACAAATTTGGGCTTGAATTCCATCAATGGGTCGATTCCATCATAAATTGATTGAATACTTTTCCCTTTCAAAGGAGGTAAAATCTCGAATGAAAATAAGGTGTCTTTTGAAGCCTTAATGTGATCGGTAACTTTCATGAAGCATTTTTATTGACGCCAAAGATAAGCTTTTGGTCGATGTTTGGAAGCGTGAAACGTTCGGAAACGTTATACTTTCTTAAAACCGATTCAAAATTTCTTATTTCAAGAACATTCCGGCGTATTTCAAATCGGACTGTGTAGTAATTTTGATGTTCGATTCATTTCCTATGATAGTCTCAATAGGATGTCCAGCTTCTTCTACTAAACTTGCGTCATCGGTAATGCCCTCATGATATGGATTTTCATACGCTCCAAGCAAAACTTCTCGCTGGAAACATTGAGGAGTCTGAACAATCAAAAAATCTTTTCGATTAACGATTTCCGTTCCTAGAGCATTCTTCTTTCGAAGGGATTCCGCAATCGAAACTACCGGAATCACTGCCCCACTTTTTTCCGCTTCATCGAAGCAATGACGAATAGTATCGAGCTCCACAAGGGGACGCACACCATCATGGACTGCGATTAACTTCCCTCTACATTGAGATAAGGCATTTTTAATCGAGTCGTAGCGTTCTTTACCTCCCGAGACCACGCGGTGTGGGATTTTGAAGTCGTGTTCTCGGAGTAAATCTTCCCAGTAGTTTCTCCAATCTTCAGGCAGTGTTAGCAGTATTTCAATTTTGGGGTCGTAATCATAAAATATCTTGATCGTATACATCAAAATGGGTTTTTGATTGACCAAAATGAATTGCTTGGGAAGTGAAGAACGCATCCTTCTTCCAATTCCACCTGCTGTTATAATGACTGATTTATGACTCACTTGTTAATCGCTAGAAAGTTTAAAATACAAAAAAAGGTCATTCGATCCATAAAGGAGAATGACCTTGAACTATCGTAAAAGAGTTCTTACTTAAGTTGATTCGGATCAGATTCCGCAGCGTCGTTGAATTTCTTTTGCTTCCCCAGCCAAATAAATAACCCTACAAATCCAAGGAGTAAGATTCCTGTGTTCATGATTGAAGTAATTCCCCAATCAGCGTCAAGCGGCATAAGTACCGTTTGGAATAAATCTCCTAATCCCCAAAAAAAGTCAGATGAACTCATGTTTTCTCGTGTTTATGATACAAAGAAAATGAAAAATTCTGATTTGACCTTGTGTGGATCATGGGATTTTTGGATTTATTTGATTCGACAGGCTCACCACGGGTGATTTTTGGATTGATTCTAAACTAATTGCCGGCAACTTATTGCTCTGTCTTAGGCTCCGCTCAGACGTCGCAAAACAAAAAAATGAACTTTATTGGATGGCTGAGCGGAGTCGAAGTTACCCTTCAATCAACTCCGTCAACTCTACAAACTGCTCCACAGACAAAACCTCAGGGCGCAAAGCCAAATACTCATGCTCGATGTTCTTCTCCTTAATCAAAGGTTTAATCGAATTGCGAATGGTTTTTCTCCGTTGATTAAATGCCATCTTCACGACTTTAATAAACAACGCTTCATCACAAGGCAAGGTTTCGCGGTCATTTCGCGTCAAACGAATTACTCCTGATTTCACCTTTGGTGGCGGGTTGAATACATGTTCGTCAACCGTAAAGCAATAGTCGATGTCGTAAAATGCCTGAAGTATCACGGAAAGAATTCCATAGGTTTTCGAACCCGGTTTTTCGGCGACACGCATGGCTACTTCCTTCTGAAACATCCCCATAATTTCAGGAATCTGGTTGCGATATTCCAAACACTTGAACAAGATCTGTGATGAGATGTTGTATGGGAAGTTCCCAACTACAGCGAAGGGTTCATCACCCATGATTTCTACTAAGTCTGCTCGCAAGAAATCCGCGTTATGGATTTTTCCATAGAGTGGAGGAAAGTGCTCGTTCAGGTAGGCAATACTTTCCGTATCAATTTCCATCACAGTCACATCCAACTCATCTTCCAGCATGAAGGAAGTTAATGCCCCCATTCCAGGGCCAATTTCTAACACACGATTACACGCTTGATGTCTCCCATATTGTTTGGCGATTTTTCTACAAATATTCTTATCTGTGAGAAAATGTTGTCCGAGGTGCTTCTTCGCTTTTACACTCATTTCTTGAATTCTTCAAGGATGGTCAGCATCGTTCTGAATGCCGCAAATTTTCCCGCATAGCGATCCGTATGATCCTTCTGTAAAGCTACAGCGTGTTTTTTTTGATATTCATCGTACACTTCCTGATTTTCACACACGTAGCTGATCGCGTAGGTCAATCCACCTTCTTCCTCACCATGAACACGTGAAATTCTGCTTTCCATGAAGCATCCAGTGTTCATTACATCAGGGATGTGCGCGGTTCGCATCCAGTTCAACCAATCACTTTCAATGTTTGGATCAATACTTACAGTTACATTGTATAAAATCATGTTACAAAGTTAATGCTTTCGCCGAAGCCGCGTGTAACAGTTTTTAAGTGAAGTTTAGTACGGCTCCAACACGCCATGAACGTCAACAAGGTGGACATAACCACTTTTTGCTCCCATTACCATGAATTTGTTCTTGCCCTGTCGAGGGTACATCAATTTGTAGCTCGTATTGATGGTTTCTTCGTAATTCAAATCGGTGTCGCAGAAATGATGTGTGAAGGCTTTACTCGGATATTCTTCTTCGCTTGCCTTCGCTGGAGCAGTAAATGGCTGATATGAATTTCCTGCCACGATTAACAGAGTACTGTATTTATCCAAGTTAAACTCAAGCGTCTCGTTTGGTTTGATCAACGAGGCGTATACCTTTCCGCTTTTGCCGCTTTCCCCAACGTAGAGAATCACATCGTAATCAGATTCATTCCGAACGACTGAGGTGTAGAAGCCATCAATAAAGTCTAAGGACTTTACGGTATTCGTTGATTTGAAAACCGTATTCTTGGAACTGGAGCAGCTCGAATCACGATAATTGTTTTTTAGGTCTACATCGGCCATCAAATCTTCATAAATGGCTTCCATACGCTCATTTTGGAACTCTTTGCGAAGAATCAAATCGATGTCTATCCCTGTCTGAACAGGTTGCATAACCGGATCTAGTGAATCGGGAATATCGAAAGGGTTATCCATTTCCTTCAACAATGAATCCATGCGAATACGTTCTTCTTTGGTAAATTCTTTAAAAGAGGTGTTGTTCGAAAATTCATTTCCCTCTACTTTACTGAAAGGTTGATAAACCACGAGGTAAACAACGGCGCTGACGAGAAGCGTAATAATCAAAACAGTAAAAATTCCGCGCATGGGAATCGGGGCCCGACCTCTTTTGTGATTTTTAACCGTGAGGTTTCCCCGTTTGAGATCCTTTCGGAGATCGGTTAACTTGTAAAGGTGCTCATTGTTTAAGTCGATATGTGACATTCGCTCCAGAATCCAATTGGCAAAGCGAACAGTGCACGCTTTGGAATGAATGGTATCGAGAATTTTATCCACGTAGCCCAGTTTTGAGGCGTAGGATGCTCTCGATAAATAATTCACTGAAGCAATGATCTCATCCGAACAAAGCGGCTTTACTGCGTTGACCA
>JBGCDF010000457.1:0-23909 GCA_045105095.1 Crocinitomicaceae bacterium
TGACCAATGGCCGTCATGTGTGGATTTCCTTTGATTTTATCCCAATCCGATTGTGAGATCGTGAACAACAATTCGTAGTCCTCTCCACCATTAAGGGCGCACGTTGCCGGATCCAAATTGAATTCGATTGCTGCCATGGATGTTTGTCCGTCGATTGGAATTTTTTCGTCGTATACACGACATCCCACATTACTGGATTTACACAAGTGAAGTACTTCCGAAGCAAGTCCATCTGAAATATCAATCATGGAAGTTGGAACAACATCCAATTCCTTTAAAAATTGTACAACATCAATACGCGCTTCTGGCTTCAGTTGGCGCTGAACGATGTAATCATGCCCATCTAAATCAGGTTGAATATTTGGATTTGCCTGAAAAACTTGTTTCTCACGTTCCAGAACCTGAAGTCCAACGTAGGCCCCACCCAAATCTCCTGAAGCGATGAGCAAATCGTGCTCTTTCGCTCCTGAACGGTAAGCAATTTTAGCCGTTTCCGCACGACCGACCGCTGTAACACTTAAGGTCAATCCTGAGTACGATGCGGTTGTATCTCCTCCAATCAAATCAACTCCATAGGCTTCACAGGCAACACGAATTCCTTCGTAGAGTTCTTCTAGCGCCTCAACTGGAAACTTGCTGGAAACAGCCATGGAAACAGTAATTTGCTCCGCCTTTCCATTCATCGCGCAGATATCAGAAACATTCACAGCAACTGCTTTAAATCCGAGATGCTTCAAAGGCATGTACATTAAGTTGAAATGTACTCCTTCAATCAGGAAGTCCGTCGAAACCAACATACTCTCTTTATCGGAGATTTCAATTACAGCAGCGTCATCGCCAATTCCTAATTTCGTTGAAGCTTGTTTCGATTCGAATTTTTGCGTGAGGTGATCAATCAATCCGAACTCTCCGAGTTGATCTAATTCTGTGCGTTTTTCGTCCATGAACTAAAGTTTTTGCAAAGGTACTGAATTCGTCTAGTAAGTGAATCGATGTTCAGGTCTTTCTCATAAACCCTCAAAGAAAATGATCCATAGAATCCGATCAATCTCGACTTAATCAATCCGAAATACGAATGAAATAACTTATTTGATAGTACAATCTGCAGATTTTTTTGTTTAAAAGACAGTCGTATCTGTTAAACAAAAAGGTGTCGAAAAAGATAAAGGACGGGCCTTGTAGACTTAGCCATTAGTTTTTTTTATGTTGTATATGAATAGTTTAAATATGAAATAACCCTTGTGAGTGCAAGGTTCTACTTAGTTTTGAATCGAAGGTTGCGAAAGGCATGCGTCGCAAAACTCAACATTTAACCACTCCCTCAAAGTCAATTTGTTCGACAGTAATTTAGTCGCAATTGATGTCAACGAGGTATTCGCGAGAAGCCGAAAACGTGAACGGTTAAATCATAGTAGAGTAGGCAACAAAAACATTTAATCTGATCATCATGAAAATGAAAACATTAAAAATTTGTGCACTGGCACTAACGAACGTATTATTGGCAGGAAGTTCGTTCGGACAAGTAGGTTTTAACGGAACAAACCCATCAGGAGCGAATGCTACCGCCCTAGGTTCACTGACTACAGCTTCTGGTAGTGCTGCAACTTCTCTTGGATGGCGCTCAACAGCTTCTGGTACGCAATCTCTTGCGGCTGGTCACTGGAGTACTGCTTCAGGTCTTTATTCATTTGCACTCGGTGCACGTGCAGTAGCATCTAATTCGCACGCAATGGCATTCGGTGTTGATGCGCGTGCAACTGCTAATCGTTCTTTCGTAATTGGTACGGGAACAGCAAATTCAACGGCAGGTTCAATCATCAATTCAACTTCTAATTCCTTAATGGTAGGATTCAACAGTACAATTCCATCACTATTCGTAGGGCCATCTGCTGGACCAGGAACAATCGGAAATGTCGGTGTTGGTACTGCGAATCCACAAGCATTGTTAGACGTACGTGGTGTAGCGAACAATCCGAATATGCGATTAACCAATTCTTCAGGACAGTACCTCGATTTTGGAGTGTCTGATTGTAACGGTTGTTTTAGTGCGTCGGCAACTCCTGGTGATGCAGTAATGCGAGTACTTGGAGGTGGAGATCTATTATTCTCAATTCCTGGAACAAATGGTTCGCGTCAAATCGGATTCGATACAGGTGGAGGACGTGTTATGACCGTTCAAGAAGTTGGAACAACAGGAAAAGTAGGTATTGGAACGACAAACTTCCCAACATCAATTGGAGGAGCAAACATTAGTGGATATCACTTATTTGTTCAAGGTGGAGTTCTTGCTGACGAAGTACGCGTTCGAACAGGATGGGCTGATTACGTTTTCTACGACGATTATGAGTTGAAGCCACTTTCTGAAGTAGCCGACTACATCGAAGAAAATGGTCATTTACCAAACGTTCCTTCAGCTGAACAAGTGGAAGAGGAAGGAATTGAATTAGGAGACATCACAAAAATTCAGCAGGAGAAAATAGAAGAGCTTACGCTGTACGTGATCAAATTGCAAGAGCAATTAGATGAACTTCAAAAACAGTACGAGAAAATGGAGAAGTAAGAAAAGTCAGAGTTATAAATTTTTAAAACAAACGTTATGAATAATTATATCAAAACGCTGGCAGTATTCTTATTTCTTGCACTTGGAACAACAGCAAGTTGGGCTCAAAAGGCGATCAATGCAGAAATTGACCGCATAAAGGATCAAGGAATCCGATTCGAGCAAAGTGAAGAAGTATTTCAAATAGCAACAACAGTCACACCCCCAATGGAATCGTATTTTATCGATGCTGGAGCTGTAACACTTTTACAGTATAACAACAGCATCCTGAAAAATCAGAATCCGTACATAAGTATGGAGATTCCGTACAAGGGATCAATAATGGTGATCGATCTAATGGATGTAACCAGTGAATTCCAAAATGTGAATGTTGAAGTTAGAGGAGATCAAGAATATACGCTCAGCACACAATACAAACATTACAGAGGAGTAGTTAGAGGAGATGATCAAAGTTTGGTCGCTATCAACTTTTTCGATGATAATGTGATGGGAGTTATCTCAACGAATGAAGGCAATATCAATATTGTCAAAATGAAAGATTCGGATGAGCATATTGTCTACGATGACAATAATGTGAAAGGAGAATCGAAATTTGCGTGTTCTACTGAAATAGGTGATTTTGAAGGGTACGATCCACAAGTGCTATCAGGTGAAGCTGGGGCTCTAGGAACGAATTCTGGAAATTGTGTCGGACTGTATTTCGAAACAGAAGTCGATATTTTCCAAAACTTGGGGAGCGTCGCGAATGTACAAAACTACGTTTCAGCTTTGTACAATGCTGTGGCCACTATTTACTCGAACGAGAACATCGCAACCACACTTTCGGATGTCGTAATTTGGACAACTACAGATCCGTATACATCGACTGGAACAGCAGGACTCTTGTCTCAGTTCCAAGCGCAAACTTCATCCATAAACGGAGATTTGGGGCAGCTCATTACCTTCCGAAATATTGGTGGAGGAAGAGCAGCAGGATTTAACGGAATCTGTAATTCAAACGTCGATCAAAGCCTGTGTGTGTCAGGAAACATGACGAATTCGATTACACCGTTCCCAACATATAGTTGGAATGTGATGGTGGTAACACACGAGTTCGGTCACTTATTTGGATCACGTCACACACATGCTTGTGTTTGGAATGGAAACAATACAGCGATTGACGGATGTGCTGGAGGAACAGAGGGCTCTTGTCCTACTCCAGGATTTCCTTCAGGAGGAGGAACAATCATGAGTTATTGCCATGTTCAAAGTGTGGGAATTAACTTCAACAACGGATTTGGTCCTCAACCTGGAAACGTGATTCGAAACATCGTGAATAACGCGACGTGTTTATCATCATGCTGTCCAACCGATCTCACGATTACAGCAAATGTAAACAACGGAAATGTGGATCATCAGGAAGCAGAGAATACCATTACAGCGTTAAACACCGTGAATTCTGGAGCTGAGGCAGTATATCATGCAGGAGATGAGGTCTTATTGCTAGACGATTTCACTGCGATTGCCGGTTCTGAGTTCAGAGCCTACATCGAAGGATGTACAGGAATCTTTGTGAAATCTTCGGTTGAAAATACAGACCTTTCTGGAAATTCATCTGAAGCGTTATCGCCTTCGCTAATGGGAGCGTTGACATTGTCACCAAACCCGATGCGTGAGAAGTTCACAATTGATTTAACAAAATCAGAAGCGGACTGGGATGTTTCGGAAATCGAAATCTACAACATGAACGGACAACTCATTCAGACTGTAGACCTTTTCGAAGAAGGAAAGAATACGTTCAAGGTCAATGCTAGCCAGCTCGAAAAAGGAGTGTATGTGGTGAAATTGATTGACGCAGAAACGAATGAGTCATATGTAAGAAGAGTAGTGAAGCTATAGTTTCGAACATATAATTTGACTAGTTAAGAAGCAGGACTTCCCATCAGGGAGGTCTTGCTTTTTTGTGTTTCTGAAGGGGAGTCAAGTGGTTTTGTGGTCTAATTGGTGATAAATCAGCGAATTATTCAATTGAAAAGTGAAATGTACAGAATAGGGGCTCCAATGAACCGATTGTACAATGGTGGCGTTTGAGGCTATTTTTTTGCGTTAAATCATCGTAAAATTAGGCAGCTAATAAGTTCTTGCCACTAGCTCAAATTCAGTTCGAAAGTTGGTGGTGAGCGGGAATATCCGCGGTAAGCTGAAAAGTGGATGCTACTGAAATAGTCAAGAGTAGGCAACATTAACACAACTAAACTATGAGAATTTTAAATGTAAAATTTGCTTCATTGCTCATCGCTGGTATGGGGCTGGCAACAACATCTTTTGGACAAGTCGGCTTCAGTGGAACAGTCAATTCAGGGTCAGTTGCTACTGCCCTCGGATATAGAACCGAAGCTCTCGGAACGTACTCTAGTTCCTTTGGTGATCAAACTAAGGCGAGTGGCGAGAGATCAACCGTATTTGGATTTCGTTCAACTGCATCTGGAGACCAATCTTTTGCAGCTGGACATTGGAGCACAGCATCGGGATTGTATTCATTTGCACTTGGAGCGAGAGCAGTGGCATCGAATGGGCACGCGATGGCCTTTGGGATAGATGTACAAGCAACAGATAATCGTTCAATGATTATCGGAACAGGAACAGGGAAAACATCACCAAATCCTATGGTTAATGGGATTCCAAATTCCTTAATGATCGGTTTCAACAGTACGGTTCCAACCTTATTTGTAGGGGCTTCATCAGGGGCTGGAACTACAGGAAAAGTAGGTGTTGGGACAACCAGTACGCCATCTATGATTGGATCCGCAGATTTGAGTGAATATTCATTATATGTGGCTGGAGGACTGCTCGCCGAAGAAGTACGAGTTCGAACAGGGTGGGCTGATTACGTTTTTTACGATAATTACCAATTGAAGCCATTGGATGAGGTCGCGGATTACATCGAGGAAAACGGCCATTTACCTAATGTTCCATCTGCCGAGCAGGTAGAAGAAGAAGGAATTGAGTTAGGTGATATCACGCGCATTCAACAAGAAAAAATCGAAGAGTTGACACTTTACCTCATTGAATTGAAGCAAGAAGTAGAAGCATTGAAAGTGCAATTGACAAATCAAGAGAATAACTCATTAAAATAGGAAAAGATGAAGAAAGGTTTAAAAATAACCTTGCTGATATTCTTGTCCGCTATTGCGTTGAATGGTTTTTCTCAAGTGAAAGGAGAAATAGATACACGCGTGGACAATTGGAGATATTGGCAAGAGAAAGCAGAAATGGGTATTATTCCGTGGGACCCAATCGTAAAACCAAAACCCGCTGTACAAAAGGGCTCTTTGGTAATGCCTAAGAGTGGAGTGTGGTTTAATTCTCCAGATATGGTTATTGTACCAGGTCAGGGAACAATGACTCAAAGCGAGAACTCTGTTTTTATTAGTCCACTGGATAATCAAATAGTACTAAATGGTAACAACGTGAGTGGTTTTAATCCACTAGGAACGAGTGCACTTTTCACGTTTGATGGAGGGAATACATGGTCTGGGAATATTGGGGGATTGCAATCTCAAGGAAATTCTGGTGATCCTGCCGCTGCAATTGACCTAAATGGAAGAAGTTATATGGGACACATAAACTCTGGGAATTCTGGTCAAGGCGTAAATGTTTCTGACAACAACGGTGCTTTTTGGTTTGGGTATTTGATACAGTCAACGCCGAATTTAGATAAAAATCACCTGTGGGTAGATAATTCTCTAAGTAGCCCATACGAAGGGAATGTATACAGTGCTTGGACAAATCTCAGTGGTTCTGGGTCGGATTATGGCAGAATTCAATTCACAACTTCGACCAGTAGTGGCGCTAGTTGGACACCGCCTGTTCAAATTAGTGATGGAACCAATGCCGGAAGTCATAACATGGCTGTTAATATTCAAACAGGTTCAAATGGAGAAATATATACAGTATGGACAATTTTTGATAGTTGGCCATCCAGAGAAGTCGCTCTTGGATTTTCATCTTCCACAGATGGTGGCTCAACGTTTAGTCCTGGCGTACGCATTCACAATAACATTAAAGGAATTCAATGGCGACCATTCGGTGGATGGACAGGTAATTTAGCGAATCCAACAGATAAAAATATGCGGCTAAATTCGTATCCTAGTATGGCTGTAGATATTAGTGGAGGACCCAATAATGGAACGATTTACGTGGTATGGGCAAATCAGGGTGTGCCTGGAATAAACACGGGTACCGATATCAGCATTTATCTCATGAAGTCGACTGACGGGGGATTAAATTGGTCGACACCATCACGAGTAAATACTGATCCTATGGGCAATGTACAGTTCATGCCATGGATTACGTGTGACCCTGTAACTGGAGATTTGAGCGTTGTTTTTTACGATGATCGTGATGCTGGCCCCGGTGAAATGGAAACATGGGTGGCTTCTTCATACGACGCTGGGAATACCTGGTATGATTTCCGAGTAAGTGATGTTGCCTTTACACCATCACCAATTCCAAATACAGCTCCTGGTTATATGGGAGATTACCTCGGAATTGCAGCGCGAGATGGGAATGTATATCCCGTTTGGACAGATAATCGTACGGATAATGCTTTATCATATACTTCGCCATTTTCTCTAGGTTGTGCGTCTTCTTTGACCATTACTCCAACAGTGGCAAATGGAAATGTAGATCATCAGGAAGCTTGGGGAGACATTGAAGCATTAAATGAAGTCGAATCAGGCGGAGAAGCAGTGTATCACGCTGGAGGTGAAGTGCTACTTACGGAAGGCTTTTTAGCACATAATGGTTCCGAAGCCCGTGCTTATATCGAAGGATGTACCGGAGATTTTGTGAAAGCGGCAAAAACTCATCAAGATGCTCCATACGTGAAACCAGAAAAATTGAGAATGACAGAGCATTTCAAAGAAGGAACTCATGATCTTCAATTAAGCATCTTTCCTAATCCTACCTCTGACATTTTTGAAGTCACGTTTACCAATGAATCTCTTGTGAATAATTTCAATGTGAAGATTTACAGCATGAGCAAAGGACTAATGGTAAGCAGAGAATTTAAAGATCGGAACACAAATAGTTTCCAAATTGATATCGGCGACTACCCAAGCGGAGTCTACATAATCAGAATTCAAGATTCAGAGACCAATCAAGTGTACTCAGGAAGAATCGTGAAAGAATAAGTAAATCCATCAATTCAATTGAATGGAATCAAACGAGGTTGTCGAAAGGCGGCCTCGTTTTTTATTACGCTATGTAGATTCGGGTTTCGGGTTTCGGGTTTCGACTCCGCTCAGCCCTCGATTTCCGTAATTCTGAAAATCAATTAAGACGATCGAGCGAGGCCAAAGCCCACCAACCATCCAACAGCGTAGCGAATCCAAAAATCCAACAAATCCCCTGCAGTGAGCTTGTCGAACTGAACAATCCAACAGCGCAGCGAATCCAACCATCCAACAAATCCAATCATCGGACAATCTAACAATCAAACCATCCAACAAATCCAAAACATTACCTTTGACAAAAATCCAATAAATGAAATTGTATTACCGCGAACTGGGAGAAGGAAGGCCGCTGATGATCCTACACGGACTATTCGGATTTTCCGACAACTGGCAAACGCACGCAAAGAAATTGGCAGAGTATTATCGTGTAATCCTAGTTGACCTGAGAAATCATGGACGTTCTGATTGGAGGGATGAATTTTCGTATGATCTCATGGCGGAGGATGTGATTGAATTGGCGGAAGACTTGAACCTTGAAGATTTGATCCTTGTTGGTCATTCCATGGGAGGGAAGGTGGCCATGAGAGTCGCTCAACAAACCGAAGATTTATTGGAGAAGTTGGCGATCATCGATATGGGGATTAAATCATATCCCATGCATCATCAGCACATTTTAGCAGGGATTCATTCTGTGAAAGTCGACGAAATTAAGGCTCGAAGAGAGGCAGAACAGCAAATGCGCGCGCACATCGATTCCGAAGGAGTGTTACAATTCTTATTGAAGAACCTTCACTGGAAAGAAAAAGGGAAGTTGGCTTGGCGAATGAATACTGCCGTGCTGGAGCGAGAAATGCCAGAAATTCTGAGTGAAATGCCAGAAGGTGAGGTCTTCACAACCACCTTATTCATCCGAGGCGAATTGTCGAACTATATTTTGGATGAGGACTTTGAGAGCATTGAAAATCAATTTCTCGATTCGGAAATCGTGACAATTGCTAACGCAGGGCACTGGGTGCATGCGGAAGCCCCCGCTGAATTTTTAGATGCCCTTTTGTCTTTTTGCTTACGATAAACGTAACATCTAGATCTTCGGTGCGTTTCTTGATTAAGAACAATTATGAAACAACTCATTCTTTTCACGCTTTTATTTGTCGGATCTTTTTCATTTGGACAAGTAAGTTTCAGTACAACGAAACATGATTTCGGCGATCTTGAACCGTACTCTGCCCGCTACGTTGATCTGAAATTGACCAATACTGGTCAAAAGCAAGAATGGTTGTTGACCGTCAAAAAGCCCACGGAGGTTTCCTACATTGTTTCGAAGCAAATTATGGAGGTCGATAGCTCAATCATTGTTCGACTCAATGTAAACCCGAATCGAAAAGGAAAGTTCAATTACACTGTAGAAGTGTTTACCAGCGATCGTGCGGAAGCGGTGATAGTTAAGTTAACGGGAAACTTATCACAATTGCCTCAAGATGGTTCGAACATGTTTACGCAGTGTCCAACGTTTTCAGACCGGCCGGGAGGTGGCAACCCCAATGGGTTTGATTTAACGGTAGTCACCATTGACAAAGAAACCAAAGAACCATTGAGCAAGTCGAGTGTCACACTCATTCAAAATGGGGAGCCCATCTGGATGAAGGAGACGGATCGCAAAGGAAAGGTTGTGAAAGAAGCGTCCCTTGGATTGAGTTATTTTTATGCGAAGCACGATGGTTACTATCCTGCAGAGTTGGGTGCGTACATCAACTTTAAGCGAAATTATATTGTGGTAGAATTGGAGAAAGATGAGACGGTAATTGAGCCCGAGCCTCCGATTGATATTGCTGTAAATGATCCTCCAAAGGAAGAGATAGAAACGCACTTGGAGGAGGAGCTAACAATACCAGAAGATACTCCTATTACCGTCGATGCTCCGCCAGCTTTCAATGAACTGGATCCAGATGATTTCACCGAAGCGAATTTTGACCCCATTAATGTAGTGTTTGTGCTGGATATTTCTTCTTCTATGCGAAGTGCCGATAAAATGGAGTTGATGAAGTATTCGTTATATCAATTGACGGATATGCTGCGCCCACAAGATAGAATAGGAATTGTAACGTATTCTTCTCAGACGAGCGTCTTATTGAGAACTACATCAGGGGACAAGAAAGACAAAATTAAGGATGAGGTGAGGAAATTACGTCCTGGTGGATATACCGCAGGAGGGGCAGGAATTAAGTCGGGGTATAAACTGGTTAACAGAAGGAAACTGGAAGACGGAGTGAATCATGTGATTGTAATTACTGATGGTGCTTTTAACCGAAGCTCTGACGACTACAAGAAATACGTACGCAAGTATAAACGCAAAGGAATCAACCTATCCGTTGTCGGAATCAAGAACAAAGAGAAGGATGAAGATGAAATGCGCGATGCTGCGAAACTAGGAGGAGGAAGCTATATTCCCATTTTTAAACTGGCCGATGCTCAGAATAACCTCAAGCAAGCAATTCGTTTGTTGACCTTTAAGCACACCGCTCAGTGAGTTCGTGTTTTTTGAAGATATTGTTCAGTGATTTTTGCATTAAAAAACCACGACTCAATTTATTGAGCCGTGGTTTTAGTTGTGTCAAACAGCAGTCAATTACTTAACAAACTTGCTGTCCCAAGTTTGAATAGGCGAAGTAACTTTCACATGATACATTCCCTTTGAAAGTTCCGAAGTATTCAATCGGAATGAGTTACCACTTTGAAGTTCTTGCTGAACGCGTTTCCCAGTCGCATCAAATAAAGTGATAGTCACCTCTTCTGAGCGATTATTCGGTAAAGCAATGTTCAATTCGTTCACTACCGGGTTCGGGAACAATGAAATCTCCGATTCCTCGAAAGGAGTGATGCCATTTAGATCATTCGCAGGACTAAGGTTATTCTTCTGAACGACAGAAGTACCTTCATCCACAATTCTTGAAATAAATGCGTCCCGACCACCTTCAAGGGTTAATGTCGTTCCGAACACGTTCATATCTCCTTGCCAGTACGTACCAGTGTAATAGATACGGTCGTTTAATGGACTAAAGTTTGCATCAAAAACATACGCTTTTGATGTTCCGCATGATGGAATGATAAACTGCCAATCCAATGCAGTCATTGAATACTTCGCCATCCTCAATTCATTACAGCTCGTCGTTCCATTGAGTAAGATATAGTTGTCTTGCTCGTTAAAACGCATTCTCCCTGCAACACCACTCGGCGTGGTTGTCGTTCCTATCGTAGCCCCTGTTGATGAAAAGATACTGAGGTTACTCCAGTTGAGAAGAATCAGTTGATTCGAGGCATCGGAGTAAGCCAATTGCATAGCTGTTTCGAACCCTGATGTTCCGTTCGTTTGAGACCAGGAGTACAACGGAACAAAGCTGTTCGTAGAGTAAGAAACAAGTAACACGTCATTCGATAACGTTGAAGTTTCCACATTTCCACTTGCTGTGAATGTCACCGAAGGGCTTGGAACGGCTGAAAAGTCTTTCATCACCCCAGTGAAATAAACGCGATTGTTATTCTCTGCCACCACTACATCTTGAAGCCTGCAGTACCCACTTGTCTGTAGTACATGTTCTTGATACGTGACGAATCCTGTTGGACTCACTCGAACAATCATTCCCGCTGTCTGAGGTGAAGTTGCCGTAGTGATATCGATCACATTAGTACCCGTCTGGTCTTGGAACTTAAGCGCTTGATTTAAGTTAAGCGCCATATAAATCTGATTCGTATTATCATCTACGTCAAAAGATGGCCAAGGTAAATACTTGTGCTGAATGGTATTTGTCCATTGAACAACACCATTTTGATTGATTTTACTCAGGTAATAGTTGTCGATAGAGAATGCAACACCGTCTCCTGTCCATGCAAGAAGGATAATATCGCCATTTCCGTCCATTTCAATTTTGCGAATTTTTTCTCCGAGATTCGTTACATCGTTTACCCAGAGAAGCGTTCCACAGCTATCGTATTTGGCAAGGAATGTTCCATTCGACATGGTGCTTCCATCATCAAAAATGGTTGTTGTTCGCACACGTCCATGTACATAAACGTTTTCATCTTGATCCACTAGCAGTCCATCTCCTTTTTCAATATCAGTGTTTGCTGTGATAGGATCATTTACACCATAACCCTTTGGCCATTCTGTGCAATCAACAGGAGGAGTGTCGTGACATTTTACGTTTACTTTCAATGTCTTCTTGATGGTGCAGATTTGACCATTTCCATCAATGCCTGTGAATTCGAAAACAATCAGATACGAGCCATTCGTCGCGAGTGGAGGTGCATTTACATGTGGAACAAAAATCGATGGGAATCCTGAGATGTTTCCGGAGTTGTAAACTGTGACTCCACTGGAGTTTTCAATTGACCAGGAATGAGATGCATTCGTTGCGCTTACTCCAGGAGCACTCACTTCAGCCGTCATCTTGAATGAACCACACGGTTTTGTTGGAGATGCATTCAATGACTTTAAGGTAGCTAAACAAGGACCAGCACTTTGACAATCTCCAAAGTAAAGGTCATCGATACCGTAGTTAATGCCACTTTTCGAACCAACGAGTGTAGGTAATTGTCGTAAGCTCAATGTTACGGCTCCTGTAAGATTCGCTTGCCATTCTATACAATACTCTTCCCATTGATTGATGCTGAATGGGCTGGAACTATGACTGATACTTCCAACGGCAACACCGTTAACCAATAATTCAAATGTAAGGTTTTCATTCGCCGGAACATTGACAAGTCGTGGCAGTAAATGCATTTTAAATGTATAGGTCGTTCCGTTGGTGACAGACATTCCACTTTGCCCCCAAACTACATTCGATGACCCAGTTCCATCAACAATCAGGTAGCGTCCGTTAGGATTTCCCTGAGTGTGATCATAAAGGATATTCGACCATAGAGGACATTTGGAAGAAGGAAGATTCCCTACCCAATAGCTGTTTAGCGTACATGTGTTGGAAGCGGGTATGCCAGAGGTGAAGCCTGTGTTACCCGCTGAGAAATCAGCATTAGTAATTTGATTACTCGCTGGAGGACATGCGACACAAGGTACACTGCAATTGATGTTAATCGATGAGCTTGCGCTAAATGAACAATTACTCATTCCATCATCGGGTTCACCGTTAACGGTCAGTGCAAATGTGTACGTCCCATTTTGTGAAGTGGTATATGATAAGTTCGATAAAGGAAGTGTTCCAGGAATGATGGTACCAACTCCCATTGGATCAGTCACTGTCCATGCATAACTCGTCACGTTATATCCATCTGGGCCGGGCGTTAGGAAGGGAGTCGCCGTTACCTGTGAACAATCAAAAAATGATATATTGGTGTTTAATGATAATGTTGCGAAGCAATCATCCATGCATTCTTGCTGAAGTTCAGCTAATGTCAATGCTCGATTCCACATCCTAAAATCATCTACGCGTCCGTCGAACTTGTTAATAGCTGCAGATAGAGTTGTAGCGTCAGTACGTCCAAACAGTCCTGTAAAAGGAGCACCGTTATAATCCATTCCGCTTCCTGATCCAGACAAGGAGAAAGTAGAGGTGACATCTGGACATTGGTTTGGATCTCCGTTAAATTGAGTAACGTAGAGCTGCATGTTTGAAGCAGAAGTAATAATCGCTGTAACGTTGTACCATGTTCCCGGTGTGATAACTACATTCGATGTTACTGTTCTTCGTGCTGCAGGTGAAGGGCTTCCGCCATCTCCATATGACACGAAGACTCGGCCTGCGTTGTTGAGCCCAAACCAGAAACCAGTGTATTCATTATTGACGAATTCACTGTTAAATACTGCGCTTTGTTCGTCGTCAAGTCCTGGATCATCAAATCGTACCCAACATGAAAAAGAAAAAGGGAGCGTTGGTTTGAGCGCGTTTTGTAACGGTAGATTGATTACTGATCCCGCACCCGCAGAATTAAATTGATAGGCTCCGTTCGTGGTGCCGAATCGATCCGTTGTGGGTGTTGCTGTTGCCGAAGTTCCGTGATAACCGTTACCACTGATGTCAAGTAGATTCCCGTTGAACGGATAATGTACGACAGGGCCTTGGGCCAGTGCATAAAACGAAACTCCTTGAAGGAGGAGTAGCGTACAGAGTGTGAAGAGTTTCCTCAGAAAGGTGGGGGAGTACAGTTCTTTGTTGTGAGCCGTCTGCCCCTTAGATTTAAAGGAATAGGTGTTTTTTTCCATAGTGGTTTATTTGTAAATTTCAGTGACCTCAAATATTGAAGTTCTACAAGTTACTGCATTTTATTTGTAAAACACAGCTAATTAATAACTTGTTAATGAAATGATAGTATTAGGGAGGTGAACTGATTCATTTTGAAAAACTAGCGGGGCGTAGTAGTACAGAAGATCAAGTTCAAGTGTCGAGGAGAAATTTTGAATGTTGATCCATCATATTCCTAACCATAATTAAATCGAGTTTTTAACCGCTCCTAGATGTGTTTTTAGGTTAAACATGATGCAAAGCAGTGAACGGCATGTACATAGGACTATGTTGTACCTAAAAAAAACCATGTCAAATAAATGTATCGTTATCAGTTGGCTGAGTCGGAAATATGAGACACCTCCTGTGCCATTTGTCCTGCCCAGTAGAAAGAAACTAAATGTATACCCAATCCCTATCAGGTTCTTGCCTTGATCTGTTCAAGATTAAGACGGTTTAGGTCAAGCGCTGTACTTATTACATGAATTAAAGTATCCAACGTAATCCAAGAAGCTGAAATAATGTAAAATAAACTTGACATTTTCAGTTAAATGTATACTTTTGTAAAGTAAACTTTACTAATTGTAAAATAAACAATACTTATGAAAGATGATATTTGGAAAAAAGAAGTAAGAAAGAAAACGCGAATTTTAGGAATTTGGACATTTCTCTGGGTGGTATCGATGGCTTTAGCTTCCTTTGGGCCGAATATACTGTGGAAGGATAACTCAGTACTTACAATACTGGCAATTATCCTGAATGCTTCGGTCGGTATAGGGATGATCATAGCGAACATTCGACAATTGAATTCACTGGATGAACTTCAAAAGAAAATTCAGATGGAGGCGATGGGTCTTGCTTTGGGAGTGGGAGTGGTTGGCGGATTATCTTATTCGTTGCTGGATATTACAAACCTCATGGAGACGAGTCAGGAAATCTCAATTATGGTAGTGATGATTTCCGTGACGTATATGGTTACATTGATAATTGGACAATTCAGATATAAATGAAGAATCGATTAAAAGTACTTCGTGCAGAAAATGACATGACTCAGGCAGATTTAGCCGACAGGTTGGAGGTTTCAAGACAAACCATTAACGCGATTGAAAAAGGGAAATTCGATCCAAGCTTGCCGTTGGCGTTTCGAATTGCGAAGTTATTTCAACTGAAAATTGAAGAAATTTTCCAAGAAGATTAACCCTATTGGTCATCCATCGTCTTCGAAAAGAACACACGATTAGGGTCAATCTGTTCTTCCAGAACTTTAAGGAATTCTCCACGTTCTTCTTCGTGAATGCAGTCCGTTGGGAACGATAACTGCAAGCCTTTAATGTAATCGAAATAAGTCGTTTGCTGATGCGCACTAATTTTCCGCAATCCAGTAAAATAGAGTAGGATCACTTCTCTGTCAGCTACAATCACTGCCTTTGAAGAAATCCCAACTCGGTATTTTCCATTTCTACCAGCGATTGCAAATATGGTGTTGTCCAGAGCGCCAATCAGAAAGGCAATACATGGAGCAATTGCAGTTTCGCATACAAGGTACAACGCAACTCCCACAAAAATCATTACAAAAGCTTCGAGCATCAAATAAACGCGAACACGAGACTTACGCTCAGTGCTCACTTCGGCGTTCCACTTGAACTTCTTTGTCTGATTGACAATCCTCATTCCCATCCAACGTCGCACGGAGCGACGGATAATCACGATCAAAATCAATAGCCCCATTCCTAGAAAGACGTAGTCCTTGTAGGGAAGATTATTCCCTGATAACTTAAGCATCTCGATAGGCAGGTCAAAACCCACGAAAATAGTGAGCCCCATTGTTGGAAACAATAGTAAACCTAGGAGAATATTGATGGATCTATTCATTTGGGATCATCTTCATTTTTGAACGCAGGGATAAAATTTTATCCTGAGCTCGTTGAACTTTTTTCTCAACATCTTTCTTCAAAGATTCAGCACCTTTACTGTTAGCGAAAAATCCAAGATTGTTCTCCAATTGGTGAATCTCTTTTTGAAGCTTATCGATTTCCTTACGGATATCCATTTTAGCATCACGCAACAATCGAGAAGAATTTGGACTAGCCTTCAAGGTATCGAGTTTTGCTTCGAACATCACACGATCCTTTTCTGAACCTTCCATTTTCAATTTGCCATAATGCTCGTCCATCGCACTCTTGAATGCTTTGTAAGTGGCATCTTTCGCCTTCATCGGAACTTTCCCGATCGCGTTGAACTCAGCAGAAAACTGCTTTAGATCAGCTAATGTTTTTGATTTATCATCACCCGCTTCATACGAAGTGATTTTCTCAAGTAAGGCATTTTTCAACGTAAGATTTCCTTCAAACTCTTCATCCTGAGCTGCAAAGTGCTTTTCTCGAGAGTTGAAGAATGCGTCACAAGCACCACGGAACTTTTTCCACAATTTCTGTTCGTTTCTGCGACCAGCGTGTCCGAGTTGCTTCCACTCTTTTTGAAGCTGAACCAGTTTGTGAGCAGTTTCTTTCCAGTCGGTTGAATCTTTCAGCTCGTTCGCGCGATCAATCAACGCTTGCTTCTGATCAGCGACTGCGTCAAATTTGGTGTTGATTACATCGTAAAACGCTTTTTTGGCGTCGAAGAAAATATCACACTCTTTTCTGAACTCTTTCCAGATGATTTCATTCTCTTTTCGAGGTCCTGCACCCACTTCTTTCCATCTCTTTTGAACGTCAAGAATTTTCGCAGTCCGATCTTCCCAGTCTTTACGCTCAGTCAATGATTCTAAATCTTGAACATGTGGCTTTACTTCATCGATTAACGCCTGCTTTTGCTCCATGTTCACGCGCTGAACTTCACGTCGGTCTTCGTAGTGACGATTGATTCGGTTGTATAAAGAACGTACTTCTGTCCAGTAAGATTCTTTCAGCGCTTCCCATTCTTCATTCGGAACTGGACCAATCCCATCCCATTCATTTTGGATACGCTTCAATCCGCCCTCTACCTCTTTAACCGATTCTTCTTTTTGAAGTTCTTTCAATTGCTCGATGATCTCCATTTTCTTTTGGTGATTTCTGTGGAAATCATGATCCTTAAGCTGTTTGTAGATGTTGATATTGTAGAAGAAATCTTCCAACAATTTCGAGTATTCATTCTGAATGTCAGAGCGTTTATCTCTCGGGATGTCGCCAACTTCGTTCCACTTCTCTTGAATTTCTTTGAATGCAGCAAATGCAGCACCAATGTTCTCTTCTGAAGTGACTACGTTTTGCAAGCGAGAAATAAGTTCTTTCTTCTGACGGAGGTTTTCCGTTTCGATTGCCGTTCGGGCATCGATCGCAGCCTTTTTGCGCGATTTGTATGTGTCGTAAACAGCATAAAATGCTTCTTTTCCGAAATCACCCTCTGCCTCAGGAATGGCTTCACCGCGTTCTTCCGCTTCAAGCTGAGATACCTGAAATTTGCGTTCTTCTTCTAACACGTAGTCATCGAATTTTCCGCGTAACTCATTTACTTCTCGGCTTACTGCCAACACATCTTCCTGTGCAGACAATTCCTCTAATTTGGCAATGAAATCCATGTTCTCCATCTTCAAATAATTTTAGCTGATTACCTCAGTGATTTGGAAATTGGCCAACGAAACGAATTCTTCGATACGTGCATCCAAATCAGCTTGTGTAATTTCTTCTAGTTTCTGTGTTCCAAATTTTTCTACGCAAAAAGACGCCAAGGCCGAACCGTGAATCATTGCACGCTTCATGTTCTCAAAAGAGTGGTCATCTGTATTTGAAACATATCCCATAAATCCTCCAGCGAATGTGTCTCCAGCTCCCGTAGGATCAAATACTTCTTCCAGCGGTAAAGCAGGCGAGAAGAATACCTTCTCTCCGTGGAACAAGAGTGCTCCGTGTTCACCTTTTTTGATAATCAGGTATTTCGGCCCCATTTCACGAATCACTTTTGATGCTTTCACCAATGAGTATTCACCAGAGAGTTGGCGTGCCTCCTCATCGTTGATGATCAAGATGTCAATCATAGAGATTGTCTCTTTCAAATCATCCATTGCGATGTCCATCCAGAAATTCATCGTGTCCATGGCAACCAATTTTGGACGCTTCTCCAAGCGCTCAATAACTGTTTTTTGTACTTGAGGTGTAAGATTACCGAGCATCAAATATTCAACCCCTTGATAAGAATCTGGAATGATAGGATCAAAATGCTCCAACACGTTCAATTCTGTTACAAGTGTGTCACGAGAATTCATATCGTTGTGATATTTCCCTGACCAGAAGAATGATTTTTCACCCTCCTTAATCTGTAATCCTTCAGTGTCAACCCCGCGAGAAGTAAGCTGATCGATCATTTCCTGAGGGAAATCGTCGCCAACAACAGCAACAATTTTTTGATCTTTATTATAGAATGAAGCCGCTAGTGCAATGTACGTTCCAGCACCTCCAATAATTTTATCTGTCTTTCCAAATGGTGTTTCAATTGCATCAAAAGCAACAGAACCAACTGTTAATAAACTCATGTGTCTTTTTTAAGATTGTCGCAAAGATATTAAAAACTCAAGGAGTATAGGCCTTCGTATTGCAAGTCTTCTTGCAATTTATTCACAAAAAAAAATGAAGTTGTTTAATTGTTTGATGCATCCTTATCGGTTTTTAACACGTCTAAAAAAAAAACCGTACTTTCGTTCGCTAACTGCTTCTACGAGAGTGGTATGTTACCTAAACTATTTAGATATGAAACACAAATTTACTAGAAATTTGTATTTGCTCTGCTTCTTATTACTCCTCACTACGGGATTCTCTGCTACAGCGAATGCAACGGATTATTTAGATCCCCAAGCTTTACCCCCTACAGAAAACAATCTAACAACGGAATGGCAAGAATACACGTTCAAGAACGGAATCTTGATCGAGTACAAAATGCAAAAAGTCAAAAGCGAAGACTACGGCCGTGCCGTAAACGTTTTGCTTTTACGATTCACAAACACTACTGAACAACGTGTCGAATGTTCATGGAGGGTGAAAATCGAGCGAAACGGCGAATGCGCTAATTGCTCAGATTTAAATAATCAAGACGGCGATTATGGTTTGTATTTGAATCCAAACGAGGTTGCAGAAGGCAATGCCTCAAATTTGGTCTCTCGTTCAGAACTCAATGTTTTCGGAAATTTTGTAAAACTAGTTCCTGGCATGACCGAACAGAAATTAACTGGTTTTGAGATAATCAATCTAACCATTAAATAGTCGTCATGAGAGCAACAAATATTTTTAAAACGCTAATACTATTAGTCGTGTGCTTTGCCATGACTACTCAAGTCAAAGCGCAGTGTACAATTTCTGTTACACCGGGGACGAATGTTAGTATTAACTGCGGAGATTCGGTTCAACTGGAAGCTTTTGGACTTTCGTCATCTCCAGCGTTATTGACTGACTTCAATAATCTTCAATTAGGAGCAGGGTGGTCAACTACTGCCATTCTTCAGTATAATAACCCATGTTCTCCAAGTTTGGACGGAACGCCAACAGCTTGGTACGGAAATGTACCTTTGCCGAGAACTTTGGAAACAAACGCCTTCGACGTAAGTTGTGGAGGAGAAATTTGTTTCGATTTGGATTTTGGAGCGGACGACCCTAACTCAAACAACAGTTGTGAAGATCCAGATTTACTCAACGAAGGAGTTTTTATTCAGTACTCTACCGATGGAGGTGCTACTTGGGCGGATATTTTCTATTTCCAACCTACTTCAAACAAATCTGGTCCTTATTACGACTGGGCGAACTATTGTTTTGTAATTCCACCAAGTGGGTGGTCGTCTGCGACACAATTCAGATGGTTTCAAGCCGCTGCAACAAACGTGATTTTTGATCACTGGGGAATTGATAATGTAGTAATTACACCAGCAGTTTGTGGTGGTATTTACGATTGGTCTCACATTGCAGGAACAAATGATCCAGCAACTACAACGGTGGCGCCAACTACAACAACTGATTACACTGTAACATATAGTGATAGTTTAGGTAACGCATGTTCAGAGACAATTACAGTAACTGTTCTGGGATTAGAAGATCCTGGGCAGGATTCTACTGTTGTAGTCTGTGACGTGGACAATTCTTTCGATATCTTTTCAGCGCTAGGTGGAACACCTGATACGGGAGGAACCTGGACAGACCTTACTGGTAGTGGAACGCTAACAGGAACGATATTCGACCCTGTCACTGCGGGAGCAGGTACGTACGAATTTGAGTATGTCGTATCTGGCCAGTGTAATACGGATACCGCTCAGGTTACGATAATCGTGGAAGGGACAGCTAATGCTGGAACAGATGGTGCGATATCTTTATGTTCGGGAGACACACCTACTCAAGCAGAACTTTTTGCAGCGCTTGGAGGTAATCCTGATCTTGGCGGAGTATGGACGGGTCCTGTGATGGGAGTTTACTCATACACGGTAACAACAAGTGGAGTATGTCCTTCTGACGACATGGCAGATGTTGTTGTAAATGAATTTCCATTTGACATAGAGATTACTGCAACACCAATTGATTGTCATGGTGATTTAACTACGATTAACGTTGTTGCAAACGCTGGAACAGCGCCAATCACAGGATTGGGAACATTCATGGAGCCAGCTGGAATGTACAATTATACAGTAACAGACGCCAACGGATGTACAGAAGACTTATCAATAACCGTTACACAACCAAATCCATTGGTTGTTTCGGCGATCATCGACACGCTTAACTGTGCTGGGGGCCTATCAACTACTACACTAGTAGTAAGTGCTTCTGGAGGAGTTGGACCTTATGTAGGAACTGGGAGCTTCAATGAAGGAATTGGAGTATATACTTATGTGGTAGAAGATGCGAATAAATGTGAAGATTCGGCGACTGTAATTGTTACCGAACCTCCTACATCTCCAGTGATCTTATCCTTGTCGGCAACTACAATTGCTTGTAATGGTGGAACATCAACTGTTACTGTAACGGCAACAGGGGGAACTGCACCATACTCAGGAACTGGATCCTTTACTGTTTCAGCAGGAACGCATGTATTTGAAGTGTTTGATGCGAACGGGTGTGAGTTTACAGACTCTATTACAGTGGTAGAGCCATCACCAGTCATTGCTTCTGGAATGGTTACTTCTGTTCCATGTACCAATGCAGGAACAGGAACGGTAGTCATAACTGCTAGTGGAGGAACTACGCCGTACACGGGGACAGGATCGTTCACGGTTGGTGTTGGAACACATGCATATGTAGTAACAGATGCTAACGGATGTACAGATTCAGTGACTCTTACTGTCGCAGCACCGATAGATCCAGTCTTAATCTCATTGACGTCCACACCAATTCTTTGTAATGGTGGAACAGGCGACGTAACAGTTTCAGCTACTGGAGGTGCAGCACCTTACACGGGCCCAGGAACGTTTACGGTATCACCAGGAACGTATTTTTACACAGTGGTGGATGCGAACGGTTGTTCTTCGGCTGATTCAATTATTGTAACCGAGCCAACGCAATTAGTGCCAGCGGCGACGTCAACAGCAATTGATTGTAATGGAGGCACTTCAAACGTAACGGTAACAGCAACGGGAGGAACTGCTCCATATAGCGGAACGGGAACTTTCCCAGTAACAGCTGGAACGCATGATTTCCCTGTAACTGATGCTAACGGGTGTGTTGAGATTGTAACAATAACAGTAACAGAACCAGCGCCATTAGTTGTTCTAACTAGTGCTGACTCTCTCCCATGTAATGGACAAGGAACGGCGCTAGTGGTTGTTTCAGCTACAGGTGGAACATGGCCTTATACAGGAACGGGATTATTTAATGAAACTCTTGGGTCATATACTTATGTTGTTACTGATGTTAACGGATGTACAAGTTCTGCAATCGTAGACGTTGTCACAATTTCATCTCCTATTGTAGTAACGCTGACTTCAACATCAATCGATTGTAATGGAGGAACTGCGGATGTTACAGTTTCGGCTTCGGGAGGAGATGCACCATATACAGGAACAGGAACATTTACAGTAACAGCTGGAATGTACACATATACAGTTACAGATGTGAATGGATGTTCAACAACGGAATCAATAACAGTAACGGAACCAGCAGCATTGGTTGCTTCGGTTTCAGCAACATCAATTGATTGTGCTGGAGAAACTGCAGATGTAACCGTATCGGCAACAGGTGGAACCGCTCCATATATGGGAACTGGATCTTTTAGTGAGACAGTAGGAACATACGTTTACACAGTAACAGATGCAAATGGATGTTCAGAAACTGTATCAATTACATTAACAGAACCAACACCATTGGTAGTTTCAGTCACGGCTGATACAATTCCTTGTGGTGGAGGGACAGCTGCTGTTGTTGTAACAGCGACAGGAGGAACAGCGCCTTACACAGGAACGGGAACATTCAACGAAAGTGCTGGAATGTATACGTATGATGTGATCGATGCTAATGGATGCACAGAATCCGTATCTATTACAGTTGTGGGATCATCATCACCAGTGATTATTTCCTTGACAGCAACCTTAATTGATTGTACTGGAGGAACAGCAGATGTTACGGTATCCGCTTCTGGTGGAGACGCTCCTTATTCAGGAACAGGAATGTTTAACGTAACAGCAGGAATGTACATATATACAGTAACAGATGCCAATGGTTGTACTGCAACTGATTCGATTACTGTAACTGAGGGTGATACAATTCCTCCAACTGCTCTTTGTCAGGATTTGATTATTGACTTAGATGCAAATGGTAATGCTTCGATTACTGCTTCAAATAGTCAATTAGCCAATTCTTCCACTGACTTTTCAGCCTCGCAAGGAGGAAATGGATGGTCTTATGGTCACTATTTAGCATTTGATTCAGGAAACTTTATTCCTTTATCGTTTAACGGATTTGTTTGGAATAACCCTGGAGTTGGTCAACCTCTTGACTTCCCTCAGTTGGATCCAAACGGAGGACATCCAGCAGCAGTTAACCTATTCTGGGCTGTTAGACGTTGGACAAGTAACTTTAACGGAAACATTAATGTCACAGGAGATTTCTATGATAGAGATTTGGGCTGTGGAGACGGAGCGAATATTCGAATCTTCCAAAATGGAGTTCAAGTTTACGAATACTTGAACATTCCAGGTGGTTCTGTGCCATATTCAATTCCATTGACTGTTTCTGCTGGAGACATCATTGATTTTGCTATCGATCCGAAATTTGATTTTGGATGTGATGATACGCACTTCACCGCAGCTATTTCAAGTGCGATGGGTATTGATAATGGAAGCTTTGATAACTGTGGAATCGATTCATTGTCGATCTCTCAAAGTACATTTGGTTGTGCTGACCTCGGAGATAACACAGTGACTTTAACAGTAGTCGATCTTAGTGGAAACACGTCCACATGTACGTCAACGGTTACGGTAAATGATAACATTTCGCCAACGGCAATTTGTCAAGACATTACAGTAACATTGGATGCTAGCGGAAATGCTTCAATTACTGCTAGTGATATTGATAATGGAAGCACTGATAACTGTGGAATAGCAACGACTTCTATTATTTCGGGAATCACATCATACACATGTACTGACATTGGTCAAACATTCCCAGTAACACTGGAAGTAACAGATGCGAGTGGAAACAGTTCAACGTGTACTGCGCAAGTAACAGTTGATGGAACGCCACTTGTTGCTTCAGTCACTTCAACAATGATTGCTTGCAATGGAGGAACAGCCAATGTGACAGTAACAGCGACAGGAGGAACTCCAAGTTATACAGGAACAGGAACATTCACCGTATCTGCAGGAACTCACGATTACATCGTAACTGATGCAAGTGGATGTTTGGACACGGTTTCAATTACGATAACTGAGCCAACAGCATTGTCAGTATCAGC
>JBGCDF010000458.1:0-6694 GCA_045105095.1 Crocinitomicaceae bacterium
GTTGGAGAAAATGGCTCCGTACAACATCGATTTTAAGTCGCGGTTGGTGATCTCGAAAAAAGCGCACCTCATCCTCCCTACTCACAGAATTCTCGACGCGGCATCTGAAGCAGCGAAAGGAAAGAACAAAATTGGTTCTACCTTGAAAGGAATCGGTCCGACTTATATGGACAAAACGGGACGAAACGGTTTACGTGTGGGTGATATCTTCTCGCCAAACTTCGAAGTGAAATACAATGCATTGGTTGAAAAACACAAAGCAATGTTGCAACGCTTCCCAGAGTTCGAATACGATTTATCTGAACTGGAAGGTCCGTGGTTACAAGCAGTTTCTGAGTTAAAGCAATTGACTGCTATCGATAGCGAGCAATTCATTAACGATTCGATGAAAGCTGGAAAAAAGATCCTAGCAGAAGGTGCACAGGGAACAATGTTGGATATCGATTTCGGAACATATCCATTTGTGACTTCTTCGAATACTGTTACCGCTGGGACATGTACAGGATTGGGAGTAGCTCCTACGAAAATTGGAGATGTAATCGGAATCTTCAAAGCGTATTGTACGCGCGTTGGCAGTGGTCCATTTCCGACAGAATTGGATGATGAAGTAGGCGAAAGAATCCGTAAAGAAGGAAGTGAATTTGGAGCGACAACTGGTCGTCCAAGAAGATGTGGATGGATTGACATTCCTCAATTGAAGTACGCGATTATGATCAATGGTGTAACAGAACTTTCGATGATGAAAGCTGATGTTCTTGATGCTTTTGAAACAATTAAGGTATGTACGCACTATTTAATTGATGGTCAACGATACGATTACTTCCCTTACGACGTTAATGACGTGGAAGTAGTTCCTGTTTACGAAGAAGTAAAAGGATGGAATACAGATACAACGAAGTTGTCCTCTTTTGAGGATGCTCCGACTGAATTGAAAGATTACGTTCAATATTTGGAACAGAAATTGGAAGTACCCATTACAGTTGTATCAGTTGGACCTGATAGAACACAGACGTTAAATAATAAAGTGCTCGCTTGAACACACTAAAAAACATAGTAAAAAGTGCGCTCCTTGGATGCGCACTTTTTTTGCTTCCAACGCAAAGCTCTGCTCAGAGCATCCTCGAACTCATACCTGGTTCGAAGAGAATGATTATGGACGAAAATTCCAACAAGCTTCGCTTGATTGGAAACGTCAATTTCTTGTATCAGGGAAATAAGATGTATTGCGATTCAGCTCATTATTTCGAAAAGAAACAGATCGTTCATGCATACGGGCGTGTACACATCAACAAACGGGATACACTCAACCTCTTCTGTGATTCACTCCATTACAATGGAAAGACGAAATTAGCCACTCTTTGGGGCAATGTCAGATTAAGGGACAACGAATACAAATTGACAACTGACGAGTTAGAATACGACGCGAAAAGAAGCCAAGCCGTGTACAAAAAAGGAGGACGTGTGGAAAGCATCCTTTCGCGTGAAGTACTGACGAGTCGGGTTGGATATTTTCATCCTGAGTCAAAGAATTTCTTTTTTAGCCAAAACGTCGATTATCGCGGTAAGGATATCAAAATGACCACGGATACTCTTCGCTATCGATATAGTGAGAAAAAGACCTATTTCTACGGTCCCACTAACATTGAAACTAAAGGAACAAAGATCTTCTGCGAAGCAGGTTGGTATAATACCGAAAGTGAAGAAGGAGAACTGCGGCAAAATGCTCAAATCACACGAAAAAACGAAATCATTCGTGGCGACACGCTGCTCTATCTTCCAAAGGAAGGGACGAATATTGGAAAAGGGAACGTATTCTACAGCGATTCCACTCAAAAAATGTCCTTTCAGGGTGACTATGCACTGATTTCAGATAGCCTCCACTACACTTTCCTGACAGGCCATGCACTTGCAGTCAAAGAGCTCAAAGATGATACGATGTACGTTCATGCCGATACCCTTTACACATACAAAGAGGATAGTGTTGAATACATGCGCGCCTATCAAAAAGCAGCCATCTACTCAACCAAATTCCAATGCATTGCCGATAGCATTTCCTATGCGCCCAACGAAGATAAAATGGAATTGTTCCGAGATCCCATTGTTTGGTCCAACGGCGCTGAATTGAAAGGAGATTCCATGGAATTACAATTAACCGATTCCATATTGCAGAAAGTACTCATCAAGAATAAATCTTCTGTGATAATGTCTGTGGATGATGAGAAGTACTTTAATCAAATCGGTGGCAAGGAAATCATCGCCTATTTCAAAGACAATGACCTCTATCAGACCAAGGTGAACGGCAATGCAGTAACCATTTTCTACCCCGAAGAAGAAACGAAAACGGATACCACTGTAGTTAAAGAGCGTCAAGGAATGAATCGTCTGTTTTCAAGCACCTTACGTATCGACATTGACAGTAATGAAGTAAGTGGAATTACCTACCTCGAAGAGCCTGATGGCGTGTTTTATCCCATTGATCAGATAGATCAGAAAGACCAATTCATTCAAGGTTTTGATTGGAAAGATGCACTTCGGCCGAGGAGTCCTGAAGGAATGTTGGAAGATGTAGATTTGGAGGCTTTAAACCCCAAGGAATCGGACACCGAAATCGATGAGGAAGAAGATGAAATCTTGCAGAAGATTGAATTGAGGTAACAAAAAGCCCGACATCACTGCCGAGCCTTTATACAATAAATGATCTGTTGAATAATCAACTCCATGAATGCGGGTGATTCAATCTATTTGAGAATAAAAGAACGGGAAACAACCTGTCCATTCGTCAACTTAAGTGACACAAAGTACATTCCCTCAGCAACATCATCTCCTAATTCAATCTGGATAGAACCATCAATAGAATGAAATGCATAGTTTATTTCATTCCCAATGACATCTCTAATATGATGATCTTGCACATCTTCCACAGAAATTCCACTCACCCTTAAATTGCCTTTAGTTGGATTTGGAAAAATGGAGATCTCAGGTGTTTCGAGTTCGTTTACATCTGCTGTATTCAGTTGCGTAATGAGAATATCATCAATGTAGTAATCGGAATGATCCACTCCGTTAAAACCAGCGAGTCCATAAAAATTAAGACAGGTCAAACCACTTCCTGTACTCCCAGTAACGGCATTACTGAAAACCGATTGATGGCGTTTTACATTGTTAATGAACGTTGTGACCGAATCGAGATCAATATCAATCTCAAATCGAAAATTAACCCATTGATTGTATGCGTATGAATCGATTACCACGTTATTCGCTGCCGCATTAGGCTCATCCAGGTAGACAATCTCATTAGACGAAGTGATGTAGAGATCAAATGCCCAAGATGATTTACACGTATGCATGATATTGAAATATGCCTCTTCTATCATGTATGCGTTGAGTTCAATAACAAATTGACCCGAATTGTAATTTCCAATGGGTAAAATCATGTCGTTGTCGTGGTAAATACGGAGAGAGTTCGTACCGCTCAACGCTATATCTGCCGAGACGTATGCATCATCAGCACCTCCTGTACTACCCGACCATGTTTCCCAGATAGATGATTGTTGCGCCAACTGTTGACTGGCAGTATATGATTCGAAGTCCTCATCAATAAGAACAGTTTGCGAATTTGAGATGAACGTTGCGCTCACCATTGATAAAATAAGTAATGATTTCTTCATTCTCTGTGATTTAATAATTAGTTGAATTACGGTACGAGTAGGTTTGATTTGGTTAGAGCATTGAGTCAGGGCGCCTCCTTGAAAATCATTAAATCCACAATAACGACTACCAAGGAGTTGCCCATCTACTCAAATTTTTAAGCGAGTTTAAGTTTATCGAACAATCACCATTGTTTTTGAATCCAATGTTCGTCCTTGACAAATAAGTGTGTATCGGTAGCTTCCTGGCGCCAATGAATTCGCTTGAAGCACAATGTTTCCTTTCCCAGTTTCTAAATTTCCGATTGACTTAATCGTCATTCCCTTCGCATCAGTGATTAGCAGTTGTGCTTCATCACAATCTTCTGGTAACTCATATCCAATGCGTGTTGATTCTGTAAAAGGATTAGGAGCGTTCTGAAGAAGCGTTGCTTCCTTCACTTCTTCAAGCTGAACAGTTGTAGTTGGTAACTTTTCAGTTAAGCCAGAAATCATTGACTTAATGCTTTCGATTTCCTGCTCAAGCTTTCTATTCGTTTCCTGAGCTTCCTCTAATGATGCTTTGAGATCGTCATTTTCCGCTTTCAACTCTTTATGTCCTTCCACTAAAACTGGAATCAAACTTCTGTAAGAAACGCTGAGATATCCTTCTTCGTCTTCTCTTACCATTTCTGGTATTACTTTTTGAAGGTCCTGGGCGATGAATCCAATTTGTTGGCCTTCAGGTAAGTCAAGCCCCTCTTTTCTAAATTCATCACGGAAATCGTAGGTAACACCGTCAATTTTACTCAAGATTTCAGAAGCATTTCCAATTGGTTTGATATCTCGTTTCAGACGCTTATCCGAGAAAAGGAAGAGATCCATTGCGCGAACATTTCCATTTACATCCAATTTTTCTTGGGGTGTCGTCTGTCCAATCCCTAAATTAATCGTAGAGGGGCCTGAAGTATGACGGAACGTCATAAACGGTGCAGTTACGGAGCCGCCCCCGGCAGCACAAGATCCTTGTACTGGAAACCCGATGTGCCATCTTTCATCAGAACAAGTCGAAACGTTTTCTGAAAAAATTGACAAGTTAACACCTCCTTGTCCTGTCAACTCGAGAGTAGTTGAATTTATACCATTGGTAACCTGCAAGGCTCCATTGACAGCCACATCATTCGTCGTGAAATCTCCATAGATAAGTGGATTAGAAGTGCTAGAATTATCAATATACAGTGTATTACTGCCCGATTCGTTAAACCCAGCTTGGTTTCCAATAAAGACGTTATTCGATCCTTGATTATTAAACCCAGCCGAAGCCCCCATGTAAACATTGTTATCTCCAGACTGATTATTTCTTCCAGCTAGATAACCGACCATCGTATTCTGAAGTCCAGTTTCGTTAGATGTTCCTGCTCCTGGTCCTAAAATTGTGTTTTGAGACCCCGATAGATTGAATCTTCCAGCATTCGCCCCAAGAAACAAGTTATTAATGCCATTAATATTTTTTTCTCCAGAGCGCCAGCCTAGAAATACATTTTTCCCTCCTGTGGTATTCGATTGTCCTGAAGACGATCCGAAGAAAGAATTGTTCGATCCAGTAGTATTCGATTGTCCTGCAGCGTACCCGACAAAGGTATTGCTACTACCTGACCCTCCATTTCCTGAACTATTACCCAGATTGGTATTCGTTTGTGCGAATAGTTGGTTGGTTGTTGGAGCAAGTCCCAGACTCACCCAAAACGCAAATTTGAAAAGGTTTTTCATGTGATTTTTGATTAAGTTATTACTATGACAATACTACGGACACATCAAAAATTCTTTCGTCCCCTGAAGAGGGGATTTTGTAGTTGAGGGAGCAAAAGATTATATTGGGCTCAATGAAAATTCCCGCGGTACATTATTACATAGGAGTAGCTGGACTATTTCTGATAGTAGCATACTTCACACTTGGGACTAAGTACTTCAACTACACTCCCCTTCTCTACTTGCTCTTAGGGTTTGGTGGATCGATCGTCAGATACTCCACCTCGATCGCAGATTTAAATATTCACCTGTCAATTCACCATCAGACAATTTTCAATCGATACGCGATTCAATGGAAATACGTCACAGGGATTAAACAAATCTATCCAACTGGGGTTTTCTCTCCTGAAGTGAAGCAAACCAGCGATATACAACTCCAGCAAATTGTCCACCGTGTCAAAATGAATCTTGTTTTTCTGATCGTTTCGTTTATTTCGTTTCCTGTTTTGACAGGAATAATTATGTCATGGAGGAGTTGGAATTGATTGAAGAATGAAAGACTAATTATGATTTTTCAATCGAACTGACAAACTCAAACACGTTAAATATTTCCTATTGCAGAGGCTTCCTTCTTTCAACTGAATAATTTGAATTATTTTAACGGTCTCAAAGTTTACTTATGGATAAGATTGTTGAGTTCTACAAAACGAACAAAGTATATTTCGCCTGGACAATTCGAATTATTGTTTCGGTTTTATTCATCTTTTCAGCCTACTCAAAACTCTACCCGAGTGCCGATTTAGGATTGGGAACCATGGAAGCGAAACAATTAGCTCCAATGGGATTTTCACGTGAAGCAGCAGCGTACTTTTCACGTCTGCTTGTAGCAGCTGAATTTGCATTGGGAATTGGAATACTCCAACCTCATTTCCTAAAACGAATAGTGATTCCTGCTACTATCCTTCTTCTCGCCGTATTCTGCGCTCATTTGGGATACAGCATCTTAAATGATGTAGGCGGTAACTGTGGATGTTTCGGTGAACTTATTGAGATGACTCCCACAGAAGCTTTGATCAAAAACATTATTACAGTGGCGCTGCTTGTTTGGTTGATGCGCATGCTTCCAAAGGATAAGCCACCGCATAACTTCCCATTCCTAGCATTGATTTACGCTGTTTCCGCACTGGCACTTTTCATGATTTCACCTTTTCAAAAGGCAAGCTCAAGTGCGAGTGGAACAACTACTCAACCTGTACTTATTGATGACGATCCTGTAATCGACACCTTGGATACGCTAGAGTTGGATACAACAGAAGTAG
>JBGCDF010000459.1:0-6837 GCA_045105095.1 Crocinitomicaceae bacterium
AGCACAATCAGGAACTAGTTATAGTGATGGTCAGGGCCCTAATTTTACGACTAGTGGGGGAGGAGGTGCCTGCAATCCAGCTACGCCTACGAATTTATCCGTAACAAATGTTGGTTCTGAAGCTGTGGAGCTCAGCTGGAATTCAAACCCTAGTATAGATCATTACAACATTCGATACAAAAAGGTAGTTAATACAGATTGGGTATATATCTATTCAATTAGCGGTACGGCAACTAGTACGGTACTGTCAGGTGTCATAAATAATGGGACACAATACGAGTGGCAGATACGAGCTAAATGTTCGGATGGAAGTGGTTCGTCGTATACCGATGGTCAAGGACCTAATTTTACACCAAGTTCAAGTTCTATGGTCGTTTATGGATCTGGAATTATAGGAACGAGTCTATCATCTATTGAACCGAAATTGGATGTTTATCCTAATCCTTTCACTTCTGACTTAACAATTCAAGTTCAAGGTGTAGATGATATTCAAACAACTACATTGAAAATGTATAGCATCGACGGTAGCTTAGTTTATGAAAAATCAAACCTTAATTCGGGTAGTACGATTCACCTTAACTTAGAGATAGAACGTGGAATTTATATGTTACACTGGTTCGATAGAGATGGAAATTTACTTCGGTCTAATAAATTGATAAAGAGCCATTAATTTAAAAAACGATACTAAAACACCTGTAATGACATCATTGCAGGTGTTTTTTTAGGTAATTAGGTAGTGATTTTATGCTAGATAAACCACCCAGTTCTTTTATTTTCGGACTGTTGAATGTTAATTGAAAATTGAAGTGATCGGGTGAATAGCATTTGACCTTGAGCTTATTCGTTTTTACCATAATCTCCTTAATTTTCAAAATATTCTTCTATACTTTTCCTTCCGCTACGGACTAATCTTTCTTTCTGTTCAGCGGAGAGGTTTCGTACTTTGGGACCAATATCAAAAGAAGAAACAGAAATCGTCCTATTCCAATCATCTTTGGTCAAGCTCTGCCTATTCAGGCTTTCTATCACCATAACGTAGAACGCTGAAATATACTCCTTAAAGTTGTCGATAGGAAATGGAACCAGTTGATTCAGGTCATCGTTCTCTTCAATCTGCATACCGCTATCTATCCTTATTCCCAAGGTTTCATAATTTGGAATTCTTACTTCTTGATTCATAGAATCGATTATCACACTATCGAAAATTTGAATTGGAAAATTTCCAACGATTCCTCCGTCTACCATAATATCCAGTTTTTTGCCTTTTACGTTCTTAGAGAATGTATTGCCGGTTTCATCAACAAATACCGCTTGATAGTAGAGTGGAATGGACATCGAAATCCTAACGGCATCTTTAATTTTCATGTGTGGGTAAGATTTTCGTGATAGTACTATGAGTTTCTGCTGGTTAAGGCAAGTAGCCGTGAAGTAAATATCTGTGTACCCCTTTTGATAAAATTGCTCAAAGGTCATTTCGGAATCACCCGTTTTTTTCTCTATTAAATCACCTATCCAGTCTTCAAATTTCCTTCCACGATACCAGCCATATTTATTCATTGTTCGATACATTCCGCCAATGAAAAAGAGTTTTCCATCGTTGAATTTTCGAAATTTAGTGTCGGATAGAATGGTATTTAACTCGTCTGAAGTGTGTCCAAGTGCTATTAAAAGTGCGATAATTGCTCCAGCCGATGTTCCTCCAACTTTTTCAATATCACTAATAAGGTTTTTCTGTTCTAGAGATTGGACGACACCAGCGTAGGCAATACCACGAATACCAGCTCCCTCAAAAACCAGATTTTTTATGCTAGAATCTTGGGTATATCCTTTAGTCAAAGCTGTAAATTGAAATAGAATAACTAAAGTGAGAAGCGTCATGTTCCTATTTAGCTTCGAGATTTTGTTCAGTGATATTTTCATTTCGCCGTAATTAATTTGAAGAAAATAAATCAACAAGATCTATGAGCCTTACTGATTAGAGCAACTAGTCTAGATGCATTTGCGATATTCACAACTTAGAATAAAGTTAATTCATTCAACTTGTTGGAAAACAAGGTGTTTCAATGTTGTGGAGAGAAAAAGTACTGCTTTTGAAGACCAAACGTTAGTGCAGGGACAGAAAAGGCGCCAGCATTCGAAGACGAGAAACAAACCGGGAAGGTGCAGTTTTGAGGTAGACCAGGTCCGTCGAGAGAACCGATGAAAATCTTGAAACGAAATATGGACAAAGAAAAAAGTCTTCCATTTCTGAAAGACTTTCTGTGAGCCCGAAGGGACAAAAGTCGAACCGCGATTTTGAGACTGAAAATGATTTATACTCTTATTTGTAGGGGAGAGTAGAGGTTTTAGTAAATGTCAATGAGTGTTAACAAGGGCTCGTTTTTGGAGGTGGATTATTTTTAAATTATCCCTTGTATGTTGTTGTGGTTAGTTTTTCTCTATATCTTTTCTCTATTTCATTCGCAAAAGTTACTTTATCCTTCCTTAGGAATTCCATTGTTTCTCCATTCACAATGGTCGGATGTACATCCCTAAGATTCTTATCACTCCAGGTGGCAAGTTCTACTAGTATCGGTGTTAAAGACAATCCCTTTTCAGTCAAAAGGTAGAGGTTAGTCTTTCTATTATCTGGTCGTTGGGTTTTTATTATAAGTCCTGCTTTTTCCAAGAATTTGAGTTTGGCAGAAAGAATATTGGTCGCAATAGCTTCGTCACTTTCTGTAAAGTCCTTGAAGGTCTCCTTGCCTTCAATGAGCATTTGTTTTATGATGACCAATATCCATTTGTCTCCCAAAACATCTAAGGCTGAGGTAAACGGGCAATCGCATCTGAAATCCTGTCGCATCTGTTAAGTCAATGTTGATTTTTACTTGCAAAATGAAATTCATATTCATTATTGCTTGCATATTGAAAGTTATATTGTATTTTTGCTTGTGAAACAAAAGTAATAATCGTTATTCAAATGACCAAAACCATGAGAAAAGCGTTAATGGTATTAGCTCTATCGGGTATTCTCGTTTCCTGTATTGCTAATCAAACGAAATCAACAAGCGAGGTCAATCAATCAAAAACATCAAAAATGACAAACAAAGAAATTGTAGGTACTTTCTTAGGTGCTACAATGGAACAAGACACTGCAACTATGCAACAAGTTGCCCATGCCGATTATATTCAACACAATCCATTTGTACCGACCGGTTTAGAACCTTTTATTGGTTTATTACCTGTTCTAAAAGAACACGGAACACATGCCGAAAACGTACGAATGTTTCAAGATGGTGACTATGTGTTTATGCACAACATCTGGCACAATGCCAAACCCTTTGGAGCAAATGAAATGGTGGCTTTTGACATTATTCGTGTGGATGAAAATGGAAAAGTAGCTGAACATTGGGATGTTTTGATGCCACAAACCCCGCCAAACGCTTCTGGAAGAACCCTTACGGATGGCTATACAGAAATTACCGATTTGGATAAGACCGAAGAAAATAAGTCTAAAGCAAAAGCACTCTTCAATACACTTATCAGTGGTAGTCAAGAAGAAGTGGGCAAAATAGTGAGGGAAACATTTACACCAAACTACAAACAGCACAACCCTGATGCAGGAGATGGTATAGAGGCTGTTTTTAAGGCTTTTGGCGAGCAAGAATGGAGAATGATTAAGCAACACAAGGTTTTAGGAGAAGGCAATTTCGTTCTTTCGATTACAGAAGGCACTGTAAAAAATAAACCTGCGGTTTTCTATGATTTATTGCGCTTTGATAAAGGAAAAATCGTAGAACATTGGGATGTTATTCAAGAAATCCCAAGCGAAGGTTTAGCAAATAATAACACGATGTTCAACTTTAATTAAACGGATATAAAATGAAATTCGCATTAAGATTCTTAACTATTGGGCTATCAATTTTGATGCTCATCGCTTGTGAAAAGGATGATAACACAGACCCAAAACCACAAAGCAACTCAATAAATAAAATACTTCCCTTAGGAGCTTCAAGAGTTGAAGGATCAAGACCAGAATTTGAAAGTTATCGATACGAACTGTGGAAAGATCTGAAGGAAAATGATTGGACCTTTGATTTTATTGGAACTCAATCTGATGAGGCTACTTATCCAGCATTCAATTCTATGAGTTTTGATATAGACCATGAGGGTAGAAGCGGCTCCACTTCTGGAGAAATTTTGAACGGACTAAATGATTGGTTAAACCAAACAGGTTCTCCCGATGTTGTTTTGTTTAGTTCACCGGGCGGAAACGATATTTTGGATGGTCAAAATTATGGCCAAACTATATCAAATATTAATGCAATTATTGATGCCTTACAGACAGATAATCCGAATGTGACTATCATTATTGAACAACCTGCACAAGGACATTCAAATTTTATGACGACAGAATACATAAATGCTTTTAATCAAATGCGTCAGGATGTTCTGACTATAGCAACAGACCAAACAACCACAAATTCACAAGTAATTACCGTTGATATGTTTACTGGATTTAATGACTCTCATTTGGCAGATGAAGTTCATTACAATGAAGCAGGAGCTGAGTTTATTGCAACTAGATACTACAACGTACTTGTGAACGTATTGGAATAAGGAAAAACAGCAGCCTATTGAATAGGGAACGACAAGGAAGAAATTGGTTAGTCATTGCTTTTTGAACCATTAACTTTTTTGTGTGATCCTTGGTCTTTATTTCTAATTGGATGGTCAAGTATGATGTTGCGGATTTCAATGCAATGTCAAGGGGGGGGCTAAAGAGCAATCACATCTAAACTCTTGTTTCATCTGTTAATTCTATTCAAAATAAAAGCAATAATTTTTTAACACCTAACAAAAATGAATATAGAAACAATTTCAATTTTAGGGCTAACCCTATCATTAGCTCCAGCAGTCGTACATGCTATAGAGGTTATCAAGCCAACTTGGGTACGTTGGGTAGTGAATTTAGTGTTGCCCTTGTTTGCACCTGGATTGCCAAACAAACAGAAGTCTATTAATGAAAAGGATCAGTTACATATGCTAGATGCGGCCATTGCTGCCGCTCCAGCAGCCAAAAAGACTGCTGCTAAAGATTACATTTTTATCATGCTTTTTGAGCAAAGACAAGGTGCTTTAGCGTTCATTTCTATGTCTGTAGCTGCTATTTATGCAATGAGTTTGCCTTTACCTGAACGGCATATTATACACCTGATGTTTTTGATAATGTCCGCACTATTTCTATTGGTTGATGCCAATCAGGCGGGGATTCCATTTTTAGGGCATCATCCTAGAGTTACCAAAAACGGGCGTAATGTATGTATTGTGTTTTGTCTTTTGTGGATCGCATCTACCGTAATGAATTATCTAGCATTCAATGCGTCATGCACTTAATTAAAATTTTTAAATAGTTCAATAATGAAAATGTAATCATTACAGGAAGTAGCAATGGATTTGGTCTAAAAGCGGCGAAAGATTTTGCCGACAAAGGGGATCACAACAAAAACCTGTGGACTAAAAATTGAAAACGATTTTCGATCTTTGAATCCTAAAAAGGATTAATTGGAAGATTTAGAATTGCTGAAGCTGCTTTTACCAGAGTACCTGGTTGACTATTTTATGGTTACACGATATAGTAAAGAAGATGATCGTCTTCACTTGTACTTTGAGGAAAAGAATAGTCCACCACCGGAGTATTTTCACGATCGTTTAAGTTCAAAAGGTTTTTACGATGAGATTGTTGTTCAGGACTTTCCTGTACGGGGACAAAGAGCCTATTTACACATCAAACGTAGAAGATGGATGAACTACACGTCGAATAAGGTGGTAAGTCGCGATTGGGAATTAGTAGCTAAAGGCACACGAATGACAGCAGATTTTGCTGCTTTTTTAAAAGAACTCAGTCGATACTAGTCCACATAGCTGTGAAACAATCGCCCGCTTTGATGGTGTTAAAGGTCGAACGCTCCACCGCTATTACAAGGAACAGCTCTCGGAGTTTAAATCCTGGGATCAACTCAAGCATGCTGAGGACTGGTTAATTTTTCCAAACAACATCGGCAAGCACCTTTCGATTGATGAAACTTCGTTGTCCCATGGTGAACTTTATACCGTTTTAACCAACAAGGCTGCCAAAGGGAAGAAAGGAACGATTGTGGCCATCGTAGCTGGAACTAAAGCCGAAGATGTCGTCAAGGTGATTAATAAAATCCCGATCAGTAAGCGTAAGAGAGTCAAGGAAATCACACTGGATATGGCAGGAAGCATGGTGCAGATTGCAAAGCAATGTTTCCCCTCCGCTTCAAGGGTAACAGACCGATTTCACGTGCAACAACTCGCTTATGAAGCACTACAAGAAATCCGAATAAAACATCGCTGGGAAGCCATTGATGCAGAAAATGAAGCCATTGAAAAAGCTAAGCTAGAGGGTAAAACGTTTACACCAAAAGTGCTATCAAATGGTGATACCCTCAAACAATTACTTGTGCGCAGTCGTTACCTACTCTATAAAAATCAATCTGAATGGAAAGACCGTCAAAAAGAGCGAGCAGAGCTACTATTTGATCTTTACCCTGACATCAAAAAAGCATATAAACTCGCACAGGAGTTGTCATGGATTTTCGAAAATACCAATGAAAAAATAACTGCAACCACACGATTAGCTCAATGGCACGAAAAGGTAGATCGAGCAGGATTCAAATCATTTAATACGATATATCGTACGATTATGAATCACTACCTGACAATCCTAAACTACTTTGACAACCGAAGTACCAACGCCTCTGCCGAAGCATTTAACGCCAAAATCAAAGCTTTCAGATCGCAACTTAGAGGTGTTACCAATATTGGATT
>JBGCDF010000460.1:0-15370 GCA_045105095.1 Crocinitomicaceae bacterium
TGTTCGATCGAACAAGGATTCATTGTTTGCCCATGGCATAAGTACGCGTTTTCGTGTGAAACTGGCCGCGGACACGGATTGTATTTGGAAAAATATCCCATCAAAATTGATGAAAACGGCGTTTTTATCGGGAAGGAAGGCTGGAGTTTGTTTGGATAATGGCTATCTCAATCGCTGACGTTCCCGAATGACTTCCTCGACAGGTTTTTGCTCAATTCTGCTCGTTAACCAAGAGATTAAATCAAGGTAAAGCAATGGCCTTCGCTCAAATGGATCTTCGAAAATCGCAATCAAGTTTGTTCGTAATTCGATAAAGTGCGGCGTCATTTCGTTTCGGTTCATGTGTACCGATTTTCGAATAAACGCAATGATCAACTTTTGCACCTCCTGTAAATCACCATATTTGATTAGGAATCGGTACGTACTTTTCAGCTGATATTCGACCAATTCGTGGTTCCCCAACTCGTAGTGTGCGACCAAATTCAAGATGCGGGCGAAACATTGTACATCCTGTCTCAAATGAGATTCTTTCGTGTCAGAGTGAATGATTTTATTGAGTACCTGAATACTCGCCTTGAACTCATCTGCGCCGAAGTGCATGCAGGCGATCTTGTAGTAAAACACCTGAACTCTATTCGTATCAATGTAGGAATCATGTTGGGCTAACCATTCTTCCAACTCGTTTCGGAAAACTTCGTTATTTCGGAAGTTTCCATTCAAAAAACGATGATTCATTCGCGCGATGTAGTGATAAATGTTGGCCATCAAACGAGTATTGAAATCAAAGGATGTGGAGTTCTCTTCAATGAAGGAATTCAACAGAGCATAGTACGACTCGAACTGTTTGGGTTTATTCGAGTAAAACAAGGCTGAGAGCACATTGTGAATTCCCTTTAGGTAGATGATCGGTTCCTCTTTGAGCAAAACAGGATTCTCTCTCATTTCCGCAATCCACGAGCACCCATGTTTGTAACAGAGTACGAAACTTTGAGTGATGAAATGGAACCACGTGTAAGCCATGTGCTGATAGACTTTACTTCGAACAGACATTCCCTCCGTATCAATTTTGCTCGTTTCGTCTTTGAAGATAATCGCGACCTTTCTGAACTGACGCTGGTTTTTGACGTGACCAAATTTGAGGTAATAATCGTACAAACGAATCGCTGCATTTGACCACTCATCAGAGGAGGTGAGAATCGTTCGCAATTCATTGTTTCTCTCAACAATCTTGTCTGCCTGATTCGGTTCACTTTCCGTTACGAAAAACAGCTCAATCTTCCGCTCCATGTGATTAATGGTATACAAAGCAAGGTCATCCTGATAGGTCTCAGCGATACTTCTCGCTTTGTAGAGTTGATTCAAACTCTGTAAATACAGACCTTTCGTATACAAAACCTTTGAAAAGCTGATGAGTTCATCGATTCGGACAGAAGGATCACTGTGATGGAGCAGGCGCAAGCTAATTAGCAACTGTTCATACAAGTGAGATTTCAGATTGGATAAGGAACTTCCTTTCGTTCCGGGCAATTTCTTTTTTAGATGCGCAGGGTCCAATTCATTTCCACGATCGTATAAGTCAAACAAGATCAAAAATTTCATGTCCTTGTCTCCAAAATTCCGTTTCGCGTACAACTTAAAATGACGTTTTTCTGCCTTCGTGAGGGAGTCAATTAAGTGTCTAAGAGCGTTTGAATTCGTTTTGGGCATGTGACTTTTTGTAATTTTAACCGCTTGATTATCAGTAAAATATTGCCAATATTTATTTTTTGGGCATCACAATTTTACGTCTTTTTAATTTCTCTGCCGATCTGTTTGCAACTAGTTTCGTACTGATTACAATACTAAGAAATTTACGGCTTTGAAAGAACAAATTCAGATTTTTGATACGACTTTACGAGATGGCGAACAAGTTCCAGGTTGCAAGTTAAATACGCAACAAAAATTGGAAATTGCCATCGAGTTAGAGCAACTGGGAGTGGATGTAATCGAAGCGGGATTCCCTGTTTCGAGCCCAGGAGATTTTGACGCCGTAAAACAGATTGCAGATACGATCAAAGGAACAACGATTTGCGGGCTTTCTCGCGCAGTAGACAAAGACATTCAAATTGCCGCTGAAGCATTGAAAAATGCAGATAACCCACGTATTCATACCGGAATCGGGACATCAGACTATCACATTTACAGCAAATTAAAAACGACACAGGAAAATGTCATTGAACGTGCAGCGCAGGCTGTAAAAATCGCTAGAAACCTATGTGCTGAGGTAGAGTTTTATGCAGAAGACGCAGGAAGAACAGACAATGCATTTTTGGCTCAGGTAGTAGAAGTTGCCATTGATGCGGGAGCTACGATCATCAACATTCCAGATACAACGGGTTATTGTTTGCCAGAACAATATGGAGAAAAGATCAAACATCTCATGAACAATGTCCCAAACATCGACAAGGCTATTTTGTCTACACATTGTCACAACGATTTAGGATTAGCAACAGCCAATAGCATTGCAGGTGTTTTGGCAGGAGCTCGTCAGGTGGAGTGCACAATTAATGGCATTGGAGAGCGAGCGGGAAATACATCTTTGGAAGAAGTGGTGATGATTCTCAATCAACATGAGCACATACAATGCGGTACGAACATTAACACGAAATTGCTCAACCCCATTTCCAAATTGGTCGAGTTTGAGATGAACATGCCTGTACAACGCAATAAGGCGATCGTAGGAAGTAATGCTTTTTCGCATTCTTCAGGAATCCATCAAGATGGTGTAATCAAGAATAGAGAAACCTACGAAATCATTGACCCGAAAGATGTCGGAGCAGATGATTCACAAATTATATTGACGGCCAGAAGCGGCAGAGCGGCGTTGAGATACTGCGCGCAGAAATTGAACTTCGAGTTAACAAGAGACAAACTGGAAGTTGCTTACGATCGCTTTTTGTCCATTGCAGATCAACATAACCACATCAGCAATCAACAATTATTAAGCCTACTTGAAAGTATTTAACATGGGAAAAACAATCATTGATAAGATCTGGGACGCGCACGTTGTAAAAGCAGTGACCGATGAGGTGGACATGTTGTACATCGATCGGCATTTCATCCACGAAGTGACGAGTCCGCAAGCATTTTCAGGCCTCAAAGAAAAGAATCTGAGCGTATTTCGTCCGCACCGAGTGACGGCTGTTGCGGATCATAATGTCCCGACAAAGAATCAGCATTTGCCGATTGAGAATGTGCTTTCCAAAAATCAAGTGGATACACTTTTGAGTAATTGCGAAGAACATTCAATTGAACTCTACGGAATTGGCCATGAGAAGAATGGGATTGTCCACGTTATCGGACCAGAAAACGGATTAACGCAGCCCGGAATGACCATTGTATGCGGTGATAGTCACACATCGACGCATGGAGCATTTGGAGCGATAGCCTTTGGAATTGGAACATCCCAGGTGGAACAAGTATTGGCTTCGCAGTGTCTATTGTTGAGCCGACCGAAAACAATGAAAATTGAAGTCAACGGAACCCTGAGTCTGGGAGTGAGCGCAAAAGACGTAGTGCTGTACATCATCTCGAAACTCGGAACAGAAGGAGCAACGGGTCATTTTGTTGAATTTTCAGGAGAGGTATTTAGAAATTTCAGCATGGAAGAACGCATGACGGTGTGTAACATGAGCATAGAAATGGGAGCACGCGGTGGACTCGTTGGGATCGATGAAACAACCATTAACTATGTGAAGGAACGAGCGGATATTTCTGCTCAAAAATTGAAATTCTGGAAGACCTTGAACTCAGATGTTGATGCTGATTTCGATGAAACAATAGCGTTCAACGGAAAAGAGATTCACCCGATGGTAACGACAGGAACTTCGCCAGATACAGGCGTTGACATCACTGGAAATGTTTCATTGTCTAATCGAAATAGTGAAAAAGGATTGGACTATATGCAGTTGGCAAACGATCAACAAATGATCGGGACAAAAGTCGATTACGTCTTTATCGGAAGCTGCACAAACAGTAGAATCGAAGACTTACGAGCTGTGGCAGGCATTGTTCAGGGACACAAAAAACCTGAAGGCGTAACAGTTTGGATCGTCCCGGGATCGAATAAAGTGAAAGATCAAGCCATCAACGAAGGCCTTGACAAAATATTTCAGGAGGCAGGCTTCGAATTCAGAGAGCCTGGATGCTCAGCCTGCCTTGCGATGAATGATGATAAAATCCCAAGCGGGGCACTGTGCATATCGACTTCCAATAGAAATTTCGAAGGCCGCCAAGGAGACGGAGCAAGAACGGTGTTGGCGAGTCCATTGACTGCCGCAGCTTCAGCCATCAACGGAAAAATTACTGACCCACGAACGTATTTAAATTAATATGGATAAGATTATTTCAACTGCGATAGTACTCGATAGAGACAACATCGACACCGATCAAATTATTCCAGCCAAATTTCTCAAATCGACGAGCAAAGAAGGCTTCGGTGATTGGCTGTTTTACAATTGGAGATACGACGAGAACGATATTCCCAGAGAGGACTTCCCCTTTTTGAAGTACCAGAAAGAGAGCAAGATTCTAATCGCAGGAAACAACTTCGGTTGTGGCTCTAGTCGGGAGCACGCAGCTTGGGCAATCGCCGATTATGGAATTACCGTGGTTATCTCAAGCCAGTTTGCAGACATCTTCAAGGGAAATGCACTGAATAATGGAATCGTACCGATTACCGTTTCTGAGGCCTGTCTAAAAGCGTTGATGAAGTACTTTGAGCGGGAGAAAAGCTGTCCAATACGGATAGACCTTGTCGAACAAACGCTCATTGTGGATGCAAAGGACATCTTCATCAATGTTCAGTTTGATCTCGATCCACTCAAGAAAAAATTCATCCTAACCGGAATGACGGAAATAGAGTACTTAGTTCAGCAAAAGGAAGAAATTGAAAACTTTGAAAAATCGCATCTAGTATGAAAAAGCAAATAGCGTTAATTAAGGGAGACGGAATTGGTCCTGAAATTACACGACAGGCTGTAAAGGTATTGGAAGCTGTCGCATCAGCATTTCAACATGATTTTCGCTATGTCGAAGTAGATATGGGAGCATGCGCCATTGATAAATATGGAGTTCCCATTACCGATGAAGACCTTCAGAAGTGCGTAAACAGCGATGCTGTGTTGCTCGGTGCCATTGGCGATCCGAAATTCGATAACGATCCATCCATTAAAGTTCGACCAGAACAAGGACTCCTAAAATTGAGAAAATTCTTGGGCTTGCATTCGAACATTCGACCGATTAAAACCTACGACGAAATCATAGAAAGTTCCCCGCTCAAAAAGCACTTGTTGGAAAACGTGGATTTCGTGATTTACCGCGAATTAATCGGAGGGATTTACTTCGGAAAGAAGGTATTGAGCGAGGATGAACAATCCGCGTCTGATCTTTGCGAGTATTCAGTGGCTCAAATTGAACGAATCACACGGAAGGCATTTGAAGGAGCTCAACGTCGCAAGAAGAAAGTAACACTTGTAGATAAAGCGAACGTACTTGAAACCTCACGCCTGTGGAGAAAGACTGTGACAGAAATAGCGCAAGATTATCCTGATGTAGTGCTAGATTTCTTGTTTGTAGATAACGCTGCCATGCAGATCATTCAAGCGCCAGAATCGTTCGATGTGCTATTGACAGAAAATATGTTTGGTGACATTCTGTCGGATTTAGCCAGTGTAATTACAGGATCGATTGGGATGCTTCCATCCGCCTCGGTAGGAGATCAGAATGCCTTGTTCGAGCCAATTCATGGTTCTTATCCACAGGCGAAAGGTTTGGATATTGCTAACCCAATGGCCATGATTTTGTCTGCCGCTATGATGCTCGATCATTTCGATCTAACAGAAGAAGCAAGCAAAGTTAGGGATGCTGTTGAATGGGCATTATCAAATAGTTACGTAACGAGAGATCTGGATTCAAATGACCCAATGGGTTGCGAGCGCGTAGGTGAAATCCTTTCACTTTATATTGAGTCGGAAGAGGAATTAATTATTAATAGTCGGAATACGGAGGAGTCAAAAGGAGTCTTGATTTAGTGTCAATTAGGGAAAAATGCTCCTCCTATTCGGCGGTCGATTCTTCGGCAATGGAAAGAAAACTTGAAGAGGGTATCGTTTTTAATGTTGATCAAAGATTGATTACATTGTGGTAAACTATCCAGAAGTAGTGAACACCAGTAATTACATTCTTCAATTGTCTTCAAATAATAGAGCGGAAGTTCTGGAAGCAATCGAGTATTTCGAAGAGTTGTTCTACTTTGATTTGGCCATTTCCGACGAAGAGTATGTGAACGTCACCAAAGTATTGGTGGACAAGCTTACCGATCCAAATGATAGTATTGATAAGCAAGATATTTTTTGCGTAATCGAAAGTTCTCTTTATACAAATGATCCGAGTGGAACGGTAAGTCCAGAAGCATTTTGCGAAGCACTTTCATACATAGCGAACTCAAGAAACCCCATTTTTAGAGAGATACTGAAGCCTCATTTAAGCATGGAGAAGATTAAACCGATCATCTCCGACTACTTTGACAGCATCCAAAGTTGACCGTTTTTATACGATCACGGTGGGTAAGGTCCCGTATATTCCATACACGGATTATCTCCCGTATAGCACGTTTTGGAAATCGTTACTACTTGTTCCGAAGGATTTGTCAGCTCTATCGTTAATTCAGGAGTAGTTCTCCATGTTTCGAAACACGAATCTTCATTGTATTCGTAAAACTGTCCATCTACCTTTTTCTTCTTGATAAACTCATCAAGTGGAAGGACTTTGTCTTCACTTATGACAGAATATGTTCCATCTTTCAAATCAATGCTAAATACTCCGTTTTCGTCCGTTTTGACGCGCACCATGTCTTTAATTGATTTCGGACGTTCATCCTTGTATATGTAAAACACGGCATTAGCAATCGGCTCGGTAAACCCGTTGATCTGATCGTCAGTCGGAGCTGCACCTCCACAATACGGTCTGTGCGTCTGCATCGTAACAGTCAAGGTCTGTTTTCCTTGCCAAATATTCACGGCGCTGTCCGCAGCATTTTCAGCACTATTCTTCCAATCCGCGCAGGAAAATAATGCAATACTCAATCCGAGAAATAACCATTTAAAATCCATCGAAATCTTGTTTTTCTGTGTTTTCACTAATACGCGAATCCAAATCTTCCGACTTATCCGTTTTGATAAGTGGTACGGTGTGGAAAAGCACATCCTTAATTTTTTCTCCTTTGTATGAGATCAACGAGATCATCATGATGATACTTGTGATCAAAATCGGGTAGAGAAGAAGCCCCGAATCGAATGCTTCAATATGAATGGAACTATTCTTCTCCAGTACGAAAAAGAGTAGAACCGTAATCAAACCACGTGGAGCAATGAATAGCTCGGGCAGCAAATTTTTCTTCGCAAAAATGCGTAATCCAATAAATCGAACCACGAAAAGTATGGCTACAATTGCTACGCTATTTACAGCTACTTGCCAGTTCGCTAGGGAGCCCAAGGTGATGCTCAACCCAAATACCACGAAGAAGAACGTTCGAATCAAAAATGCCGATTCAAGTGTTAAATTGTGGAAGTCATGAAGAATGGGTTTTACCTTTTCACTATCGAATAACTTAGCGAGCCTTCCTTGAAAGAAGACGTCCGTATTGTTCAGAACGACACCAAATGCAAGAATGATTAATAGCGATGACAAGTGGAAGTATTTTCCAACTGCGAAGAGTAGCAATAGCACCCCAATCACCAAAAATAGTTTTACCTGCATCTGTAAGTGTTGGAAAAGATAAACCAAACCGTATGCCACAACCACCGAGATCAGAATGGTAACGCCAATATTCAGAATGACTTCCCATACGATTGACCCGCCGCCAGCACCGCCATCAGCACCAATCATAAAGTAGAAAACCATAATCCCTAGGATGTCCGAGAACGTACTTTCATAGATCATGAATTCCTTTTTCGAACCTGTTAATCGGCCAACACTCGGAATGATAATCGCGCTACTCATGATACTCAAAGGAATCGCATAAACAACTGCCGTATACAAATCTGTAGTAGGGAAGATGTACATAAAGAACCCTGCCAGAGCGAACATCGAACCACCAATTCCTACTAGCGCAACCACTAAAGATCGCAGAATGAGTCCCGTCTTTCTCTTCTCGAGTTTTAAGTCGAGAGCGGCTTCCAGTACAATCATTACCAATCCGACGTTCCCAAGAATTTCCAGAAGCGAATCGAATTCTAAGTCTTCACTAAGACCGTAGGCGTCAAGAACTGCCTTCAATCCCATTCCCAGCCCGATCAGCATCAATACTGACGGAATGTTTGTTCTCTTAGCGAGAATGTTAAAGAAGAAACTTAGAATGATGATGCCAGCGATTGACATGATCATTAAATAAGGATTATCCATATGATCAATTCGTTTGAGTCAAAGATAAGAAATCTACGTTCTTGTAGAGCGAGTATTGTGTTTAATGTAGTGGTGTTTGTCTTGTGCAGTTGAGGAGGATGGAGTTGTAGAAGATGAAACACTGAGTAGACTGAAAAAATCAGAGAGAATTTGGATGAATTGAATAGATTAATCGTAATATTGCGATATAGCAATATGGCTATTTTGCAACAAAACAAACACACAATGGGACTAACCAGAATCGATAAATACACTTCAGAACAAGTTGACCTTGCGCAATTGCTAAAAGTGCTCGGGCACCCTGCCAGAATTGCAATAGTGCAATCAATTATTCGAACGGATTCCTGTGTTTGCGGAGATCTCGTAACTGAAATTGGCCTAGCTCAATCTACCATTTCTCAGCACTTGAAGGAATTGAAACACGTAGGAATCATTCAAGGAACGATAGAGGGAACGAGCGTATGTTATTGCATCAACAAAGAAACGTGGAGTCAGTTGGAGGTGTCAATGAATGAATTATTCAAGTCAGTGACGGCCAACCCAGAATGTTGTTAAAAAGAAGATTGAATACGTTAAACACGAAAAAATTAATCCATGAAAGAAACAGTTTTTCCGCGCATGCACATGTCATTTTACGTAAGTGATTTAACCGCAACGGTGAATTTTTACAGCACATTTTTCGGCAAACCAGCGACAAAAGTGAAATCAGGATATGCCAAATATGAACTTTCCGAACCAGGATTGATCATTTCGTTTATCGAGAATAAAGAACGCGTTCAATCGAATTTCGGACACGTTGGAATTCAAGTTGGTTCTAAAGAAGAAATGGAACGACGTCTTGAATTAGCCCGAACACAAGGAATAGTATCGAGCGAGGAAATCGGAACTGCGTGTTGTTTTGCTGTTCAGGATAAATTCTGGGTAGATGATCCGGATGGAATTCAATGGGAAGTGTATTACTTCCATGAAGATGTAGAATTCAATGATCCAAAGTTTGAAAGCGAAGATGCGACTGCTTGCTGCATGCCTCTAGAGAGAGAAGAGAAGCCAAAGCTTCAAATGATGAATTTATCAAAGAATACAACGGAATCGTGCGATCCTGATTCAGGATGCTGCTAAGCAAAACAGATGGAAACGATGAAAAAAGTATTGGTCCTTTGCACGGGAAACAGTTGCAGAAGTCAGATGGCTCATGGATATTTGGCACATTTTGCGCCTGAAGGAACAGAGGTGTTTTCTGCGGGAGTGGAAACGCATGGTTTGAATCCAGGAGCAGTTGAAACGATGAAAGCTGATGGTTTGGATATTTCTCATCATACTTCAAATAACATTCTGGAGTATGATGGACAAGATTTCGATTATGTGATTACGGTTTGTGACAGTGCAAAAGAAAGATGTCCCTATTTCCCATCAACGGCAGTTAAGTTTCACAATGATTTTATGGACCCTTCCAAAAAATCTGGGACTGATGACGAGATAAAAGCAGCATTCGAAATGGCTCGTGATCAGATCAAAGTGTATTGTAAAGAATTTGTTTCGGCTTATTTATGAAAAGATATATTGCAGAGATTGTAGCGACATTCTTTCTCATTTTTTGTGGTACCGGTGCGATGGTCATTAATACTGAATCGCAAGGAGCAATTTCACATTTTGGTGTTGCCACGGCTTGGGGATTGATTGTTATGATCATGATTTTTGCCTACGGCAGAATTTCCGGTGCGCATATGAATCCTGCCGTTACCTTGACACTTGTGCTTTTGAAGTTACATCCGAAAAAAGAGCTGTTTCCCTACCTAGTTGCACAATTGATTGGAGCCTTTGCTGCCAGCTTTTCACTGAGATTACTTTTTCCAGAGAATGATCTGCTGGGGTCTTCGCTTCCTCAAGGCTCCGAGTGGCAGTCCTTTGTGCTTGAGTTTATCCTGACATTTATGCTGATGATCGTCATTCTTCTGACTTCACAGGGAAGAAGAATTGAGCAATACTTTGCTCCGGTTGCTATTGGAATGACAGTGGGTTTAGAAGCGCTTTACGCAGGGCCGATTAGTAATGCAAGTATGAATCCATTTAGAAGTTTAGCTCCAGCCATTGTCTCTGGACATACGGAGCATCTTTGGTTGTATTTGGTGGCGACAACACTTGGAGCAATAGCCGCGGGCTTTTATTGGATGTGGCAAAGAGACTAGCTCACTTTTTCCGTCGTGTATCTGCAAGATTTACGATTTTCCATTGACCATCAACATGTGCAAGCAGCATCGTGTTTACACCTTTATGACTGAACTCTCCCCCCAGAAAGAACGAGTAATCCATCCAGGCTTGTGCAAGGCCGTCATCTACCCGAATCAAAACATTGGAGATCTGCTCATCCCATACTTCGTCGTGCGGAGTTCCAACTGCTTCAACAAATCGATCTACTAAGCCCTCGTGCAAATTGAAAGTTCCATCATGTTGGAAGGAAGTATATGCTTTAGCATCTGAATGAAAGACTTCTCTAACCATCGTACTATCGCCAAGTTCCATTCCTTCGAACAATTGATCAATGACTGCGCGCACTTCGGCAATGCGTGTCGAATCTTCCTGGCTCCAAGAAATAGGAACTGCAAACAAAAGGGTGAAAAGTAAAATCGATTTCATGACTTAAATGTCAGGATTCTTTCAAAAGAGTTGATTTGAAATGTGTTGAACGGTTTTGATGCTCACTTTTTACGGATAAATAGCCGGAAATTCCCGCTTTCGAAAATTGTCCATGCTTTAGTAAAAGTTATCCATTCCATTCTCCCTGTCTCTACCGCAACTTTGCAGTGTAATTAAAAGCACAAAGAATGAAAGCAAAACCCCAATTGAAATTAACCCTCCTAGTAATGATTCTAGGAATTACAGTTAACACATTTTCTAAATCTAAAAACACACATATCATGAATGACACAAAAAAAGAAACAATCGGATTACTCGTTATTATGAAAGCGAAGCAGGGGAAGGAACAAGAGGTCAAGAACTTCTTGCTCGGCGGGTTGGAATTAGTGAATCAGGAACCTCAAACATCCTCTTGGTTCGCATTTCAAATTGACGACAACACCTTCGGTATCTATGATACTTTTGAGGCGGAAGAAGGAAGACAGGCTCACTTAACAGGAGAAGTTGCCAAGGCTCTGCTTGCTAATGCTGGCGATTTATTGGATGATTTTGATCCGAGTACAAGTATTCAAATGATAGATGTCTTAGCAACTAATCATAAAGCTGGACAGCAAAACAAGGGCTTACTTGTTACGATGAAAGCGAAAGCAAAAAAGTCTGTTGACGTAGAAAATTTTCTAAACGCAGGTAAAGAATTGGTTGGAAATGAGCCAAGAACCTTGTCTTGGTATGCGGTGAAAGTAGATGAAAATACGTATGTGATCTTTGATACCTTTGCGGAAGATGCTGGACGAGATGCACACCTAACAGGTAATGTAGCATCAGCACTTATGGAGAACGCACCTATTATTCTGGAAGATTTTCAGACAACAGATATTCAAATGATTGAAATCATAGCGTCCAAATAATGTTTAATTTAGAAAGGAGTGCATAGTGTGCACTCCTTTCTTTCTAATCACTAGTTAGAAAAGATAACTTTACACAATATGGCTCAAATCATAGTGGACAAACAAAATGGTGAACTCGCCTTTAGACTAGAGCGTTTCGATAACTTGACGCCATTTGACCATTTACAACGTAAAAACTATTACTCGATTATTCTGATCGATGGAGATAGTTATCGGCTGAATGCAGATCTATCTGCTTACGACTTGAATGGAAATCAAATGATATGCTTAGCTCCCTATCAACCATTTATGATTACTTCTAAAGAGGTGTGTTCTGGGTGGTTATTAAATTTCCACCCTGATTTTTTTTGTACGTATCGTCATCAAAATGAAATAGAAACGGAAGGGATTCTTTTTAACAACTTTCATGGACTACCGTTTTTTAAAATTTCTGAGCATGCCTTGTTCTTTTCTCTGATAGAGCAAATCTCTAAAGAGATGAAAAGAGATTCCATTGCACAGCACGAGGTACTTGTAGCTTTTTTGAAAGTATTTCTTATCGAAGCGGTAAGACAAAAAAGACTATTTGATGAGGACATTGTACCAATTGTATCCAACGATCAGTCTGAGACATTACAAAAATTAGTGGATGCAATTGAGAGTAATTATCCTACGCTGCATTCTCCAAAGGAATATGCAGATGCGCTCTGTGTGAGCCAGAAAACCTTAGCAGGAATTGTCAAGAAGTTTTTAAATCAAACTCCTTCAACATTGATTTCAAATAGAATCATTATTGAAGCTAAACGAGAGCTTTATTTGACCTCAAAACCCGTAAAACAAATTGCCGCAAACCTAGGGTACGATGATGAATTCTACTTTAGTAGATTTTTCAAAAAGAAAGTGGGTGTTTCCCCAGATATTTATAGGAAAACTGTGGGCTTTGCGAAGCTTGAGAAATGATTACTGACGGATTATGAGCTACAGTGGAATAGAAATGTATTCCTTCCATGCACCATTTTCAGCAATGACCTTTAAGTGCTTGTTTCGCTCAACAAGCAGTCGCATCATATAGTTTTTCAGGAATAAGCGGTTGGCCATTTTTCCCAAAAACCCACACGGGGATTCGAACTCAAAAATATCGATGAGTATCGTTTTATCGCCTTCCTCTAGAAACAAATGTTGATGACAAAACCACTTGAATGCCCCTTTGGTCATCTCATCTACGAAAATGTTGGGTTTATTCATGACAGTAATTTGGGAAGTGAGGTTTTGCCGTATTCCAAAGTGCTTCGCCCTCCAGGTAACAGATTCATTCAGTCCGAGTAATCCACTTGTCTTGCCTGCAACGGCTTTTTCTCCCGTGTGCTCTGTCGATTTCATATGAAAATCAATACTTCGAGAAAGGTCGAACACCACGTTAATGGGCGCATTTATTTCTGTATTGATCTCAATTCGAGGCATTAACTAATAAAAGTATATAATGTGATTCCCCACACGGTAATCACCATTTAGTTTTCTGTAGTTATTCGCAAAATACAAAAAGGGAGGAGAAACCAAGGGTGTTTTTTGTTCGGAAGTCATTATTCGAACGGTGAAAAGTAAACTTCTTAAACACCAATATTGATGGACAATTGAATCAGAGTATTGTCGATTATTTAACGTAATTTTGCCGAACATTTTAATAATTAAACATAATCTCATGGCTGAAGTATTAACAGACCTAGGAATAAAAGATATACTCACTCAGTTTAGCATTGAGGCGGTAAACAATGGAGCATCGACAGGTGGACATTGGTTCAACACACGAGGAGAGAAAATTGATTCAGTTTCTCCAGTAGATGGAAGTGTAATTGCATCGGTAAACTCGGCAACAGAAGCGGATTACGAAGCAGTAATTTTGAAGGCACAAGAAGCGTTCAAAACGTGGAGAAATGTTCCTGCACCGAAAAGAGGTGAAGTTGTGCGTCAGCTTGCTGAGAAATTGAGAGAATACAAACAACCACTTGGAGAGCTTGTTTCATACGAAATGGGTAAATCACTTCAAGAAGGTTTGGGAGAAGTTCAGGAGATGATCGATATCTGTGATTTCGCAGTTGGTCTGTCTCGTCAGTTGCATGGATTGACAATGCACTCTGAGCGCCCAGGACACAGAATGTACGAGCAGTATCACCCACTAGGAGTTGTTGGAATTATTTCAGCATTCAACTTCCCAGTTGCCGTTTGGAACTGGAACACTGCCCTTGCTTGGGTATGTGGAGATGTGTGCGTGTGGAAGCCATCTGAAAAGGCACCATTGACTGCAATTGCTTGTCAACAAATCACAAAAGAAGTATTCGATGCAAACGATGTACCTGAAGGAGTTTCTGGATTGGTAATCGGAGGTGCAGACCTTGGAATCTTGATGTCGAATGACAAACGCGTTCCTTTGGTATCAGCAACTGGATCTACGCGCATGGGTAAAGCTGTAAGCGCAGCAGTTGGAGCTCGATTAGGAACATCATTATTGGAACTTGGTGGTAACAACGCGATCATTATTACACCAACAGCTGACTTGAACATCGTTGTTCCTGGAGCAGTATTCGGTGCAGTTGGAACATGTGGACAACGTTGTACATCAACGCGTCGTTTGATCATCCATGAAGATGTGTACGATACAGTAAAGAACGCAATCGTTGGAGCGTACCCTCAATTGAAAATTGGTAATCCTTTGGATGAAAATAACCACGTTGGGCCGCTTATCGATACAGATGCAGTTGACATGTATACCAAAGCATTGGAAAGTGCAAAGGCAGAAGGGGCGAACATCATCGTTGAAGGTGGAGTTCTAACTGGAGAAGGATACGAATCAGGATGCTACGTGAAACCAGCTATCGTTGAAGCGAAAAACGATATGGCGATTGTACAGCACGAAACATTCGCTCCAATCTTGTACATCATGAAGTACAGCGGAGGTGTTGAAAATGCAATCAAGATTCAAAACAATGTTCCTCAGGGATTGTCTTCGGCGATTATGACGAACAACATCAAAGAATCTGAAGCGTTCTTAGCTGCGTCAGGATCTGATTGTGGTATTGCGAACGTGAATATCGGTACTTCTGGTGCTGAGATTGGTGGAGCGTTCGGTGGAGAGAAAGAAACAGGTGGTGGACGTGAGTCTGGATCTGATGCTTGGAAAATCTACATGCGTCGTCAAACAAATACAATCAACTATACTGATTCATTGCCATTGGCACAGGGAATCAAGTTTGATTTAGGATAAGAACTATATTATCGGGGTTCTAGAGCCTCACCCCTCGGCGTTTTTCTTAAACGATAACATGAGGGGTGAGGCTCTCGAACCCCGCAATAGATACCAAATTATAATCCCGTTTCAACAATCGTTGGAACGGGATTTTTATTTGCTCTAG
>JBGCDF010000461.1:0-3215 GCA_045105095.1 Crocinitomicaceae bacterium
CATGACCAGGAAGATTGAAAGCTACCACTCTGCGTCCTAAGTCAGCAAATCGAAAAGCGAGTTTAGACATACTACCCGCATTCGATTCCCATCCATGAACCAATATGATTAATTCCCCAGATGGATCCCCAAATTCGAAACAGTCGATCGTTTCATACTTACCTAAGACAGTAAACTTTTTGGCCTTTTCGTAAAACTCATTCTCCCTCTTCCGAATCGACTTAATTCGAACCTTCTGAAAAACACGAAAACCTCGCTTCGCTGTAAACTTTGGGGCTATTACAGAACCTATCTTAAATAGCGTTCTAACTAATATTAATATTGCTTTCATATTTTTTATACCGTTCGGTATATTTTTAGTTAAAAAAATTTATCTCTTCAATTCTCTTTCAATAAGCTCGTCCAAACGATCCATTGCTTCATGCATGAATCGTTCATCATCAGTAGTTGTCATCAAAAACACCGCTCCCTCAATTACCGTAAAGAAATACCTGCCGTACTTTTCTGCATCTATGTCCGAACGAATCTCACCCACCTCAATTCCCGCTATAATCATCTTTACGATCCCATTTTGTAATCTGGCAATGATCTCGCGAACTTTCCCCAAAAGAACTTCGTTATCGTGATTCGCATCAACGCCAATATTAATGACCGGACAACCACCACTTTTCACAGTAACTTTTCGATAATTTCTATAAAAAGAAACCAATTTGTGCAGTTGCTCGATTGGAGATTTCGTTTGACCGATATGTACTTTTATCTGGTCCACTACTCCTTGAACATTGTAAGCAAACGCTCGAAAAGCTAGTTCCTCTTTGTTCTTGAAGTTACCGTAGATAGCACCTTTTGTAAGTTTCGTAGCATTCGTCAAATCAGACAGAGAAGTCCCAGAATATCCGTGTTTATTGAATATTGGAGCCACTTGTTGAATAATGAACTCGGATGTTTTTTCTGCTTTGGTAACCATTGTGATACAAACATACTAAAAAAATACCAATCGGTATATTCTATGCGTTCAATTTTCTCATCCAGGTAAATATTTGTAAATCCAAGGCTTCCGAAGGGCCACTCTTCCCTCTTTTGCTGAGAATCAATTACATTTGAACCACATTTATAGGACGATGCTCAAAACAATCATTTTCATTGTAAGCTTAACGACTCTTTCATCTTGTAAAGGAATCCATCCGCCTGAAGAAAACGTAAGTACGCGCCCCACAATCGGTACGAAGATCGAATCTCTTGGTAAACGTGTGGCGAGAGTTTTTCAGGATAGTAAGAATAACTATTGGTTCGCGCATGAAGGAATCGTAAAGTACGATGGTAAGAATTTGATTCAATTTACCATGGAAGACGGGCTTTATGCGAATCGAGTAAGAGATATTCAAGAAGACCATTTAGGCAACATATACTTTGACACGGGAGAAGGAATCAACAAGTATGATGGCACAAGCATCGAGAAGCTTACTCCAATTACCAATTCTGAAAAAGCCAAAGACCTTCATCCAACTGATCTATGGTTTGCAGGAAACTGGAACATGAATGGTGTTTATCGATACGATGGAAAGGACTTGTATCGTTTAAAAATGCCCAAACATGAACTGGACGAAGAAGCAAATCAAGCCAGTCCGAACAGCTCTTTTTCCTTCTACACTAACTATTCTACCTTTAAAGATCACTTAGGAAATGCCTGGATGGGCGGAGCAGTATTTGGAGCTTGTCGTTTTGATGGATCTAACTTCTTTTGGATCTCTGAAAGGGAAATGACGGAAATTGATCCAGGTCCAGCTATGGGCGTTCGCTCTATCGTTCAGGATAAAGATGGATGTTTCTATTTCGCCAGTAATATCAATTCTAAGTATCGGGTTGTAGAACTTGACGGGGTAACAACTTATGAAAAACTCCCAGGCATTGATACATCTTTAGAGCCTGAAGCATATAGTGCGTGCATCTCAATGGAGATCGACAACAAAGGAAATTTCTGGATGACTCAATACGAAGGTGGGGTTTGGAAGTATGATGGAAAATCATTCTCTCATTACCCAGTGTTGATCAATAAGGAAGAAGCACAAGTTTTTTCCATCTACAAGGATCGTAATGGAGTTTTATGGGTGGGTACTCATAATGCAGGCGTTTGGAAATTCAATGGAAAAGGATTCGAACGATTCACTCCGAAAATTGCTAAAGAATAAGGAATCTTGATGATCATGAACACCATTTTTTTTCGGGTGATGTGAACAAATAATAAATAATCAGTTTACAGATGGATGATAAATCTCTATATTTACCATCCAACTACACCTATCATTATGAATATCACCGTCATAGGAGCTTCCTCTGGGACTGGACTGGAAGCAGTTAAGCGAGCTCTGCAAAGAAACCATACCGTAACGGGACTTTCAAGATCAGGTGTCCGACTTATTGGTTACGAAAACTTCCGCTTTATGCGGGGCGACGCACTGAAAAAGATTGCTGTAAAAAAGGCAATCGCCAATGCTGATGCCGTGCTCGTTACACTGGGCGCTCCCAAAAACATCAAGCGAACTACCCTATTCTCTCAATTCGCAAAAACACTTGTTGATATTCACAATGAATCTCAAACACAGATTCCCTTTATTTTCCTTACCGGATTTGGCGCTGGTGATAGTCAAGAATACGTCTCATCGTGGTTCATTAAGATGTTCATTAAATATGTGATGAGGGATGTCTACAGCGATAAAACCAAAATGGAAGAAATCATTCGTTCTTCTGACATGAATTGGATCATCGTGCGCCCAGGTCGATTACTTGATGACGGGCTTACCGAGAAGTATCGCATCGAAACGGAGCTCTATTTCGGAATGAACATCACGGCGGTCAGTCGTGCAGATGTAGCGGATTATATGGTTAAACAAGCTGAATCTCCTACAGCATTGAAACAATTTCCAGTTATTTCAGCCACTTAACTCATCATTCAATAAAAAAGGTGTTCTCTCGTTGTGAATACTGGTCGTTAATCGTAACTTGCCGATAAATAAGAGTACTCTACTTTCTTTTAGCTCAACATGACGCAGTTTTCATTTCCAAATATCATGTCTGCGGTCATTCTTAAGCCTGAAACATTCGCAGGTGGGACGACCAAAGAACAAATTCTTGCCTTTATTTCAGGTTTGGAACTGAAAATGGAGAAGCAGAATCGCTTTTCTGTAAATACTAGTAATATATTGACGAACCATCAT
>JBGCDF010000462.1:0-24186 GCA_045105095.1 Crocinitomicaceae bacterium
TACTTGGATTGATGGGAATACGTACACCAATTCCAATTCTTCAGCGACACATATACTGACAAATTCGCAAGGATGTGACTCATTGGTTTCATTGAACCTAACGATAACGACGGCTGACGTATCTGTAACAAACAACGATCCCTCCCTCACAGCAAATGCTTCAGGAGCGGCATTTCAATGGGTAGATTGCGATAACGGTTTCGCAACGATACCGAATGCAACAATGCAGACGTTTACACCTACGAACAATGGAAATTACGCCGTAATTGTAACTCAAAACGCTTGTTCTGATACATCTATGTGTAATTTGATTGAGACTTTAGGGACCGTGGAAAACTCTTTAAGTTCGACATCAATCCATCCCAACCCCACTAATGGGCCTCTTACGGTTTTGTTTGAGGGAGATGAAGCAAAATTAATCATCTACGACTTTAAAGGAACAGTACTGGAACATCTAACGATAACATCTGGGCAAGTAATTTCACTAACTGAATACAAATCAGGCTGCTACTTTATTCGACTATCATTAGACGGTCTGATCTCAACAGAAAAAGTGATCAAATTTTAAAGTTGAGGGAATAAGCTATCCCGGCTATCCTATAATAAGCGGCCATTGTAGTTAGACGAACTATGTTAGTTAAGAGCTATCCTTCGTCGATCAAGTCTAGTAAAAACTAATCGATTTCGCTCCTTTCGAATCTGATTCAGTTTTTTTTTCTGAACGAACCTTCTTTGGTGATTCTTTCTTCGGAGCAAGATTTGGCTTCTCTTCAGGTTTCGTTTCCTGCGTTGTTTTTGATTGTAGCGACTTCTTATCGTACTCACTTGAGGAATATTTAGAATAACCCAATATTCAATAGATTCAACTCAACTACTTTCCTTCTAACTCCCCCCTGTTTTATATCCCAATTCACGCGGTTCGCGATTCTCCCGAACCAAACTTCTTATGTATTGAAAGATCTGATTCATTCGATCGTCTTGATCATCTGCACGCTTCTCAAGTTCGCTCATTTTAATCAATAACTCGTTATGCGTTAGTAACATCTCCCGCATCTTAGTGAAGGTTCGGATTATTTGAATATTCACATCAATCGCTATCTCACTTTTTAGTACACTCGAAAGCATCGCTACGCCTTGCTCAGTAAAAGCCATGGATGCATATCTGGTACCTCCCCAACTTGAGGTGCCAAGTTGGCACCTCAAGTTTTCAATTTCATCCTTGCTCAATTCGAACATGAAATCTTCAGGAAATCGCTCGATGTTTCTTCGAACCTGCCTCTTAAGTTGTTTCGTCTCTACTTGATAAAGTTCTGCCAGATCTCTGTCTAACATGATTTTGTATCCTCGAACTAAATAAATTTTGCTGAGGATAACCTCACTGGTTAGGTGTGTTGTAGTGTTCATTGAATGGTGATTATACTATATAAGATAACCAAATCCCTTCAAAAAACATTACTTTTTCCCGTATTTATCCTTCGCTGATCGCGTCTTGTAAGAACTGATTGGCTTCACGTCTTTCGAATCTGATTCAGGCTTCTTCTCTGAACTAACCTCCTTTGATGATTCTTTCTTCGGAGCAAGATTTGGCTTCTCTTCAGATGAAATTTCTGGTTTTTTAGCATACTTATTTGACGGCGCGCGTTTCTCAACCTTTGGCTCAATTACAACTTTATTGCTTTTCGTTTCATCCTTAGATTCAGGTTTCGTTTCGGGTGTTGTTTTTGGCTCTACTCGCTTCTTATCGTACTTACTTGAGGATTTCGCTGAATCTCTTGGTGCCTCTGGCTTTTCAAATCTTGATTTTCTTTCAGGCCTCGATTCTTCTTTTCTATCAAATTTATCGAAATCACGCGACTTTGATCTTCCCTGACGCGCTTCCTCATTTCGACGACCATATGGCTTCTTCTCGAACTTCTTCTTCTCGTGCGAGTGTTGACTTGAAGATCGCTTTTCTTCTCTTCTTTTTTCAATGGCTGCTTTCATCCATTCTTCCTTAGGATGCTCTTTTCCTTGAAATTCTTCTTTTGGCTCTTCGTTTACATCAACAGCATTTTCAGATCCATCCTGGTTTTGAAATTTCGCTTTCTTTGATCCTTCATAGATGGAATACTTTCGGAAGGAACACTCTAAATCACCGTTGAACACTTTGATTTTTCGGTCTGGACGAAGTCCAACATGTTTAAATGCTTCTTTGTTCGATGAAAGCACCCAGCAATTGAATCCTTTCATTTCTCCCTTCATCCAGTCTCCAAGTTCCCCGTACATCTGCTCGATCTCCTCTCCCATTCTTTCTCCGTATGGTGGATTAGAGATCATTACCCCTGGCCCCTCGATTTGCTTCAACTCTTGAAATGAGTTCACACTTGTTTCCACAAAACGTCCAATACTAAGACCTCTGAGGTTTCTTCGTGTTTTAGTCACCATTTCTGCGTTAATATCCGAACCGATAATCTTACATGGGAGCTCCGTTACTCTTCTTGGAACATCCGCCAAAATGGCATCCCACACTTCTTCGTCGTAGTTGGCGAAATTTTTAAAAGCAAAATGCGTACGCTCAATTTGTGGAGGAAGTCCAGCCGCCATCAACGCAGCTTCAATCAACAGTGTTCCCGAACCACAAAATGGATCGACAAAAGTGGATTTCTTATCCCAACCAGACATACGAATCAATCCGGCGGCAACTACTTCATTCAATGGAGCAATCCCAACTGCTTCGCGATACCCACGTTGGAACAAAGGCAGTCCACTTGTATTCAATGAAATCGTGACATCTTTGTTTCTGATGTAGACATCAAACATTACTTGTGGCTTCTTGATATTCACATCTGGACGCTCGTCAAATTCCTTTCTAAACGTATCCGCAATGGCATCTTTCACCACCAAAAAAGGATATTGAGAATGTCGGAACAGTTCAGAAAATACCGCTCCTTTCACCGCAAAGGTTTTGTCTTTAGAAAAGTAACTAGTCCACTTGATTTTCATGCAACGCTCGTACAACTCCTCTTCATTTCGGATTCGGAACTTTTTCACCTCCACCAAAACTGCGATTGCACATCTTACATGTAAATTCAAATAATAGACGTCTTTCCACGTTCCTTCTACTTGTACAGCACGATTTAAAATTTCAACATGTTCGAAACCCAACTCTTTCAATTCCTCCGAGAGAACCTCTTCCAAACCAAAAATGGTTTTCAGTGTAATCCACATCTTTCCTTCCTTCTGTTTAACTCCGAGCATATCCATTTTTCCTCTTACTTTTGTACAAAAGAACGAATTTGATACCAAACGCTCGATACTTGATCATCTTTTGTTTGTTGCTTGCTCAATCTACTTTTGGGCAAGGACAGAAAGTTGGGCTCGTTTTAAGCGGTGGTGGAGCGACTGGTTTGGCTCATATTGGGGTAATCAAAGCCCTCGAAGAAAACAACATTCCCATCGATTATATTACAGGAACTTCGGCTGGAGCATTAGTCGGTAGCATGTACGCCATAGGCTTTAGTCCTGAACAAATGGAGGCTTATGTTCTGAGTGAGGATTTCCAGAAAATGTCTAATGGACAATTGAGACCTGATCAACATTTTTTATTTCGCGAAGAAGATCCAAATAGCAGCATGTTCAGCTTTTCTTTTTCAAAAGACAGTATCCTAAAAAAGTCGTTACCAACAAATTTCAACTCTTCGTCATTTTTGGAATTTGAAATGCTGAAGAATTTGGGAACGGTCAGTGCATCCCTTGATCACTTCGATAGTCTATTTGTTCCATTCCGCTGTGTTGCTTCTGATATTGTAAATGAAGAAAGTATTGTGTTCGAAGATGGACACCTGAACGCCGCGGTGCGTACTTCCATGACTTTTCCATTTTACATCAAACCCATTCGAGTTGACGGGAAACTCCTTTTTGACGGTGGTTTGTACAACAACTTCCCAAGTAATGTGATGTACATGGAGTTTGATCCCGATTACATCATTGGATCGAACGTTTCCTTCAACGAACCTCCACCAGGTCAGGATGATTTGATTGGTCAACTGACTCACATGTTGGTCACAAATTCTAATTTCAGCTTACCATGTGAAGATGGAATCATGATTACTCCAGATACTGATGTATCTACTTTCGATTTTGCGGGAGTCAAGGAGGCTATTGAAGATGGATATAATACGACATTACTGCGCATCGACTCCTTAAAGATGCAAATCACTCGAAGAACGACACCTGAAGAAATGGCCGCAAAACGGATCGCATTTAGAAAAAAGATTAACCCTGTAAACGTTACCTCCGTATCTACCAAAACAGATGAAAAGGAATTACGCTATACGCGATTATCAATGATCAAGTCGAAGAAGTCTGAAAATCTGGATATTCACGAATTGGAAAAACGCTATTTCAGATTGTACGCTACTCCGCAAGTCGGCTTTATGTTCCCTCGACTGGAGACGAAAGTGGATGGAACACAAAACTTGGCACTGGATATTCAGAAATCGAAAGATTTTAAAGTAGACGTTGGTGGACATTTATCCTCCCGACCAGTAAATACCGGATACTTTGGATTGACCTACCAAACGATGGGTAAGATCATCACGAAATCTCATGTTGAGTCATACTTTGGGAAATTTTACGGATCGGCGAAGGCTGATCTCACGGTTGAATTCCCTGCGATACTTCCCATTTCAATGACGGGTTACTTCACCTTAAATCGTTGGGATTACTTTAGAAGTTTCGCCACGTTTTTCGAAGATGTGCGTCCGTCATTTCTTGTCCAAAATGAAGTTTACGGTGGGATGAAAATCAATCTCCCCATTGGGAACACCATCAAAACAACCGTGGACGCTCGCTTTTTCTCTTTGGAAGATGAATATTATCAAACAGATAATTTCACAGCCAACGACACTGCTGACATTACCAACTTCGACGGTTTCTCAACAAGCTTTGGAATTCTAAAGAACTCGCTCAACAGGAAACAATTTGCTTCAAGTGGACATTTGCTCCAATTCAAATTCCGATACAATTACGGACAGGAACACAGTATTCCTGGAACCACATCGTTCCAGAATTTTGATGTAATTCAGAATCAATCTTGGTTTAATATTGATTTAAAGTACCAAGGATTCGTAGTTGATAAACCTCATTTCCATTTGGGGATAAACGGACGGATGGTCTACAACACCAAAAGTCTATTTTCGAACTTCACAGCGACAACACTCGTGTTGACGGAGTACTCCCCTATTCCTGATGCCCAAACTTTCTTCTTACCAGAATACCGTTCACTTCAGTTCGGAGGCGTTGGAATCAATCTGATTGGAACCATTCGAAAAAATCTGGATGTTCGTTTGGATGGATTCTTTTATCAACCTATCCTGCAAGTGCGCCAAACTAGCAATGGCTCTCTGGGCTATTCTGATTATTTTGAGGGAGAAACGTTCATGGCTTCCGCCTCTTTGATATATCACAGCATATTGGGGCCAATTCGAACCACACTCAATTACTTCCCTGAGCAAGTGGATCCGTTCTCTTTTCAGATTTCCTTCGGCTATGTATTATTCAATGAACGAGCAATCCGTTAAAAATCTGAGTTCACTTCAAAATCGAAATCAGCTTCTTATATTTGCGGTCAATTAGAAGCTATGGAAAAAATCATCTGCGGAATTCAGCAAATGGGAATCGGTGTTCCCGACGTTCAAGAAGTTTGGAAATGGTACCGCACGTTTTTCGGAGCGAATGTACGCGTGTTTGAAGAAGCGGCGGAAGCTCCATTAATGACGCGTTATACTGGTGGCAAAGTACATTCAAGAACTGCCACACTTGCGTTGAGCATGGACGGCGGTGGCGGATTCGAAATCTGGCAGTTTACTTCAAGAAACACGGAGAAATCTGCATTCGAAATTCAATTGGGTGATTTTGGCTTGTATTCATGTCGAATCAAATCAAGAGATGTTCAGGCATCCTATACCTATTTCAAGGAAAACGGTGCAAATATTCAAGGTGAATTGACCAAAGGCCCTGATGGCAAACCATGCTTCTTCGTGCAGGATCCAAACGGGAATATTTTTCACGTAGTAGAAGGTTCAGGATGGTTCAGAGACACAAAACATCCATCGAAATGTGGAACTGTTGCTGGCTCTTTGATTGGGGTAAGTGATATTGAGAAATCACTCGTTCTGTATCGAGATATCCTTGGATACGAAACGGTGGAGTACGATGAAACGGGGACATTCGATGACCTATCATCTCTTCCAGGTGGAACAGGCAAATTCCGGAGAGTACTACTTTCTCACAAAGAATTGAGAAAAGGACCGTTTGCTAAGTTACTTGGACCGACGAAAATCGAATTGATCCAATCGTTAGACAGAACAGATTGTCAACGCATCTTCGAAAATCGTTTTTGGGGAGATTGGGGATTCATTCACCTGTGTTTTGATATTCAAGGAATGGACGCGCTTCAAAAGGAATGCGAAGAAAAAGGTTTCCCATTTACCGTCGATAGTGCGGATACATTCGACATGGGTGAAGCGGGAGGACGTTTTTCATACGTTGAAGATCCTGACGGGGCCTGGATAGAGTTTGTAGAAACGCACAAAGTTCCTGTGATGAAGAAGCTAGGATGGTATATCCACCTCAAAAATCGCAAGCCTGGTAAACATCTGCCGAACTGGATGCTGCGCGCAATGGGAATGAACAAAGTAAAGGATTAACGCCCCACCTTTCTAGCCGAAATACTTAATCTGCACTTTTGACCGCGTTAACTGTTCTTTTGAACGATTTAAAAAGTTTGCGCATCGGTCTTTAATTCATATCTTTGAAGGATACAATTTAGAACATGAAAAAATACTTCTCCGGACTTCTCCTCCTCGTTTCGATTCTTGCGTTTCAATCATGTAAAGAAGAAATTGACCTTATCGGTGAATTTGAAGAGACTGCAATTGTGTATGGATTACTCGACAAAGCGGACTCTGTTCACATGATTAAAATCAATCGTGCGTTTATCGGTCCTGGAAACTCACTTGAAATTGCAGCCATTGCAGATTCCAACTACTTTGAGAATTTAGTAGTAACGGTAGAGGAATTTGTCGGTGGAAGCGTACAACGTACATGGACACTTGGAGATACCTTGGTAGACAACAAAGATGAGAACGGAATTTTCTTTGCTCCTGAGCAAAAATTGTATTTCTTCGAAACATCTCCTTCTACTCCTCTACTTGATAATGCAACATACAAATTAAACATCGACGTAAACAACGGACAGTTCGAAGTAACAGCTGAGACGGGAATTGTTTCAGGAATGAGTACTTCCGCTTCAAGTCAGAACTTTAGCTTTCGTTTTGCTCAAAACCCAAGTGAATACAAGGCTGCGGCCGTTGGTGTGGGTGCAGGAAACGCCTACCAAGTTAATTTAACAATGGTAACAAATTACCACGAGTGGACGGGCACAACCTACGAAGAGAAATCATTTTCATGGAATTTGGGAGAAGTCGAAACATCTCCTGGAGACAACATCAATTTTGCAGCACAAGGGGAAACGTTCTACAACTTAGTTAAGACATCCTGTGAAGCTGGAAACCCTGCTGCTGATCGTCGTACTTTTGTATCCTTCGATATCGTTGCAACAGGAGGAGCTGAAGAATTGTATAACTATATTTTAGTGAATCAACCAGCTAGTAGCTTAGCACAAAGTAAGCCTACATACACGAACTTAACTGCGACGAATGGTCATCCTGTTATCGGGATTTTCTCTTCAAGACAGACATTAACCGTTAACAAGCCATTCATTCTTTCTTTATCTCAGGCGTACCTCCGTTCATTAGATCAGAAAAGTACAGAAGAGTTGTGTATTGGTGCGATTACTGGACCATACTTGTTCTGCAGCAATCACCCTGGAGACAACATCTTGACAAACCCGAAGCCATACGCGTGTAACTAATCTCTGTTGAGATAAAGTTTTTAACTTTGGTTCATGACCGAAAGAAAGACGCTCTTTGTCGATGTCATTTTACCAGTTCCGATCCGAAATGAATTCACTTATCGTGTTCCTTTTGAGCTGAATGATGCCGTTTTCAATGGTGCCAGAGTTGTAGTTCCTTTTGGACGAAACAAGCTGAACACGGGGATTGTCACTCGTATCCACGAAGAAATTCCAACGGCCTACCAATCGAAGTACATCGAGTATCTGTTAGATGATCGACCAATTGTCACACCAAAGCAATACACGTTTTGGAAATGGATTTCGAATTACTACATGGCGCCAATTGGTGATGTCATGAATGCGGCGCTTCCCTCTAATTTCAAATTAGCCAGTGAGACACAGGTTACACTGCATCCAGATTATACGATCAACCCCAAATTTCTGACAGAGCGCGAGCATGATATCGTGTTAGCACTTGAGATGCGTGAGAAGATGGACTTGAAAGAGATCGCAGAACTGGTAGGAATTAAAACCATTCAGCCTATTGTTAAGGCGCTCATCGATAAAAAAGCAATCATTTCGATTGAAGAGTTGAACGATAAATTTGTTCCAAAAACGGCCATGTTTGTTCGTTTCAGTGAACATTACCTTCAGGAAGACGTTCTTTCAAATCACATTCGAGAAATCGAACATAGCAAAGGGAAAGCAAAACAGTTAGAAGCCATTTTGTCCCTTCTTCATCATGGCAACGTATCTCAAGGGGAAATGACTCCTATCTTGAGAAAGACACTATTGAATGATGGCGTGTCTCTATCCTCTTTAAATACCTTGGAGCAGCACGGAATTCTTTTTCAAGAACGCTTCGAGATTTCACGTTTTCAAACGAAATACGAGGATGGCGATGCATTCAAACCCTTATCCGAATCACAGAATGTCGCACTAAAAGAAATACATCAAGGATTTGAAGAAGAGAAGGTTGTTCTCCTTCACGGTGTAACAGGCTCAGGGAAAACAGAAGTATACGTTCAGCTTATTCAGGAACAACTCGATCTGGGTAAACAAATATTGTTTTTGCTCCCAGAAATCGCCTTGACGACACAACTCATCCAACGACTTTCTGCCTATTTTGGAGAGCAAGTTGGGGTATATCATTCAAAATTCAACCAGAACGAGCGTGTGGAAATTTGGAACCACGTGCTCAATAATGATCCGAACCGCTTCAGAATCGTACTTGGAGCACGATCTTCTATCTTCCTGCCTTTTCAGGATTTAGGATTAATCGTAGTAGATGAAGAGCATGAATCCAGCTTCAAACAATACGATCCTTCTCCGAGATACAACGCTCGGGATTGCTCGATTGTATTGGCGAACCTCCACAAAGCGAATATACTTCTTGGATCGGCTACGCCAGCTCTCGAAAGTTATTACAACGCCCAAACTGGAAAATACAAATTGGTCGAATTGATGGATCGATTTGGGGAGATCCAGCTTCCAGAGATTCAATGCGCCAATCTTCGCAAGGAGCGTAGGCAAAAAAGCATGCAATCCGATTTTAGTTCGTTCTTGGTGGATCACATGCGTGAAGCACTGAATCTTGGCGAACAGGTTATCTTATTCCAAAACCGAAGAGGATATACTCCACTCTGGATGTGTGAAGTCTGTAATTGGACACCCAAATGCATAAATTGCGATATCTCCCTCACCTATCATAAGACAAGTAATTTATTGAAGTGTCACTACTGTTCTCACAGCACTCCACCCGTTGGATCATGTCCTTCCTGCGGAAGTAATCGTCTGAAAATGCTGGGGTTTGGAACGGAAAAGGTGGAAGATGAACTCGGAATCATCTTTCCAGATAAAATCATTAAACGACTCGATTTAGATACCACTCGCTCCAAGAATGCCTACGCGAACATTCTGAATGAATTCGCTGGCGGTGGGATAGATATTCTTGTCGGAACACAAATGGTCTCTAAGGGGCTCGATTTCGAAAATGTCAACTTGGTTGGAATTTTAGACGCTGATATGCTCCTGAATCGATCTGACTTCAGAGCCTTCGAACGTTCCTTTCAACTAATGACACAAGTCGCTGGACGTGCAGGGCGCCGACAAAAACGCGGAAAAGTAATCGTTCAAACGGGAGATCCCGATCATTGGGTGATCCAAAAAGTGATGGAGCATGATTTTATCGGCTTCTACGAAAGTGAAATCATCGAGCGAAAGAACTACTTCTACCCTCCCTATTTCAAAGTCATAAGAATCACATTGAAACATCGGGATGAAAATAAATTGAATCTAGCCACATCGGAACTAGCCGACAGTATGAAAGCTTTGTTTAAGGAACGAGTTCTGGGGCCAGAATATCCAGTTGTCCGAAGAATTCAGAACTTTTACTTAAAGCAGATTACACTGAAAATCGAGCGATCAGCCAACGATCGAAAAGTGAAAATACGATTACAAGAACTGATTGATCAATTCTACGCTAAACCGATGAATAAATCTGTGAGAGTTGTCGTGGATGTTGATCCGAGTTAACCCAAATACATTTGAAGTGTTCTACTGCGGGCAGTATGCTTCAGTCGACGGATAGCCTTTTCCTTAATTTGACGCACGCGTTCACGTGTCAATTCAAACCTTTCTCCGATTTCCTCTAAAGAAAGTGGGTTTTTCCCATTCAGTCCAAAGTACAAGCGAACAACTTCTCCTTCGCGCAGCGTCAAGGTTGACAATGAACGTTCGATGTCTTTTCTTAAGGATTCGATCACCAAATTTTTCTCAGGCCCAGGAAGCGCGTCATTCGGCAGCACATCGTACATCGACGAAGATGAATCATCTCCTTCTACCAACGGCGCATCCATTGATACGTGGCGTCCAGTATTTCCAATTGATTGTCGCACATCAGCAACAGAACAATCCAGAAAATCAGCCATTTCTTCGGCGGAAGGCGGACGCTCTAAGCGTTGCTCCAACTCAGAGAAGGCACGATTGATCTTGTTAATTGTTCCGATTTTATTGAGAGGCAATCTTACGATACGTGCTTGTTCAGCAAGAGCTTGCAAAATAGATTGTCTAATCCACCAAACAGCGTATGAGATAAATTTAAAGCCACGCGTTTCATCGAATCGTTCTGCAGCTTTGATCAATCCCACATTTCCTTCATTGATTAAATCTGGAAGTGACATACCTTGATTCTGATATTGCTTGGCAACAGAAACCACAAAACGCAAATTTGCTTTGGTCAATTTCTCTAATGCCGCTTTATCTCCGTTCTTTATTCTTCGAGCTAATTCAACTTCTTCTTGCGCAGTAATAAGATCTACACGTCCAATTTCTAGCAAGTATTTATCCAGAGAGGCGGTTTCACGATTAGTGACCTGTTTGGTGATTTTTAGTTGTCTCATACTCAAAAAATATTTGGTTCGCACTTATAAAACGATAAAAAGGCCCTCTTGGTTGGAACCGTTCACTCAATGAAAGCTACAGAATGAACATTGATAGAGCTTTTTACGAGCAAAACAGGAATTTCAACGAATATTTATTCGTATCGCCGTACGATGTTTATTTTTGTCCTATGAAAATTGTCATGGTATGTTTAGGAAATATTTGTCGGTCTCCATTGGCTGATGGAATATTACGCAAAAAAGTCGCTGAAGCTGGACTGGATATCGAAGTTGACTCGGCCGGTACGTCTGCTTTTCACGTGGGAAATCCACCTGATCGCAGAATGCAGGCAACGGCGAAGTCTAAGGGGTGTCCGATTGATTATTTAAGAGCCCGACAGTTTGTGGTAGAAGATTTTGATCGTTTCGATCGAATCTTTGTAATGGATCAAAGCAATAGACGAAATGTACTCTCACTTGCCAGAAGCGCGGAAGACGAAGCGAAAGTGGAGATGCTGTTGAATTTGAGCCACCCGAACATGGATTTGGAAGTTCCCGATCCTTATTATGGAGGAGATCAAGGATTTTTAGACGTCTTCAACATGGTAGATGAAGCAACTGATATTCTCATTAATGACCTTAGAAACTAGTATGGAAAAAGGAATGATTTATATGATCCCAGTAACGCTGGGAGGTGAAGTAGTGAATGATGTGATTCCTGCGAATGTTCAGTCGTCCGCCATGGATTTGAGATATTTCATTGTAGAAAACGTCAAATCTGCTCGACGCTTTTTGCGCAAAATAGATCGACAGTTCCCCATTGACGACTGTCAGTTTTTTGAGATCAACAGAAAAACAGAAGCTTCGGAAGTTCATCGTTTTTTGAAACCTGCAAAGGAAGGCCATAATATTGGAGTTATGTCAGATGCAGGTTGCCCAGGTGTTGCCGACCCTGGAGCGATCATCATGACAATGGCGCACGAAAAGAACATCAAAGTTCAACCTTTGGTTGGACCATCCTCTATCCTACTCACCTTGATGGGAAGCGGATTCAACGGACAGAATTTCTCGTTTTCAGGATATTTACCGAAAGAGCGAAAGGATCGTATTCGCGCGTTGAAGAACTTCGAAGCGGACACCTATCGAAACGGAACAACTCATTTATTCATGGACACTCCTTTTCGAAATATGAATGTTTTGGAAGATTTGCTGAATGACTTGGCAGATACGACCATGATTTGCATCGCAAGTAACCTGACATTACCGAGCGAGAACATTCGTACGATGTCTGCAAAGGATTGGCGCGAGCATGCGTATGATTTAGCGAAGAGGCCGACGATGTTTGCTATTGGGAAGAAACAATGATTCTATCTACTTTTTTTCATTGCCAAAAAAAGTAGCAAAAAATGCGCGTCCTACAGAACCGAATTTACGCAAGAATGCACTGGCGAAATAACTCCGGAAAAATCGTATAACACCTACTTCATCCCTCGCCTCTTCTTAATCGCTTCATACGAATCTGCAATCTTCTGGAATTTTTCTTTCGCTCCTTTCTGATACTCCTCTCCCATTTGAGCAACTTTGTCAGGGTGGAATTTGATCGCCATTTTACGATAAGCTTTCTTTACCTCTTCGTCTGTGGCAGTTGCCTCAATACCCAATACTTTGTAATCTGAATCTACGTTTCGGTAGAACATGTTTTTCACACTCTCAAAGTCAACGCTGGAAACACCCATCATGTCCGAGATGTTCTGAATCACCTTGATTTCAGAATCTGATACGTCACCATCTGCTTTGGCAATACCAAATAAATAGTGAAGCAGCTGCACACGCACTTCTGGCTGCATTCTCATTCGAATGTCCTGACAGATCTTTTGTAAGGGAATATTTCCTGAGTCAAGGAATTGCTTAAGTGTTTGAAGGTGTTGGTTGTTGAATTGTGGTCCAAATTGCTGCGCGAAGAACGTCCTTACGTAATTCAGTTCGGACTTCAAAACCTTACCATCCGCTTTCATTACAGCAGCAGAAAGCGCGATTAGCATCGTGGGTACATCGCTAGAAGTTGTTGCGCGTTGTTGGTACATTCGGAACAAATCTTCAGCCGTATACTGACCTCCTCCTGTTCCTCCTTGTGCTTGAAACTGTGCTTTCAAACGCTGATAGTTATCAACTCCAGAACCAATAATAAATCCTAAGATCCCACCCCAAATGCTTCTTCCAAAAAGAAAGAAACCTGCTACTGCAAAAGCATATTTAAACCAACCCATAGTTCTTTTAAGTTAAAAGCGGACAGGAAATCCCGTCCGCTTTTAGTTTCTAATTATACCAACTCGATGCTACGTTGGATAAATGCGTTCAAGGCTTCTCCTTTTAACATGCCCTGAGATAACAAGGCGATGTCCGTCAATTGTTTCACCTTTCGATCCTTTGATTTCTTCGTCTTCGTATTCAAGACATCGCTGATCTTCTCGTGATTCGCATTGACAACAACATTATATGTTTCTGGGAAAGCTCCGTAGAATCCTCCGCCTCCCATCGCTTGTTGCTCCTTCATTCTACGAATGAATTCTGGTTGTGTAATGATAATTGGCGCATCGCTTGAATCCATGCTTTCAAAGTTGACATTGAACTTCTGTTTGTCCAATACCTCTTCGAACAATGGTTTCAACGCAGCCTCATCTTCTTCTGATAATTTCGATGGAATCTCTTCATCTTTTTGAATCAACTTATCCAAGGTGTCAGCATCAACGCGGGCGAATGAAATATTCTCGTTTGCCTGCTCCATCTTACTAATCCAGTGCGAAGCCAAAGGTCCATCAACATGTAATACATCGTATCCACGTCCTTTTGCATTCTGAACGAAACCATATTGCTCCTCAGGAGCATTTGAATACAAGATCACGATTTTATCGTCTTTGTTTGTCTGAAGCGTAGCAATTTTTTCTGTGTACTCTTCAACGGTGAAGTGTTCTCCTTCTGTGTTTTTCAACAGCGTGAATTTCTTCGATTTATCTGCGAATTTGTCATCAGACAGCATTCCGTATTGAACGAAAAGACTCAAATCTCCCCATTTCTCTTCAAAATCCTTACGATCTTTTCGGAACATCTCTCCCAATTTATCCGCTACTTTTTTCGTGATGTGTGAAGAGATTTTCTTCACGTTTCCATCGCTCTGTAAGTATGAACGAGATACGTTCAACGGAATATCCGGTGAATCAATCACACCATGAAGTAGTGTCAAGAATTCAGGTACGATTTCTTCAACGCTATCCGTAATGAATACTTGATTCGAGTATAAGTTGATTTTATTTCGTTGAACCTCAACATTCTCCTTAATGCGTGGGAAGTACAAAATTCCAGTCAAATTGAACGGGTAATCAACATTCAAGTGAATATGGAATAATGGATCTTCTACGGTACTTGGGTACAACTCACGGTAGAAATTTGTGTAATCCTCATTGGATAAATCCACTGGTGCTTTCGTCCAGGCCGGAGAAACATTGTTCACCTGGTTTGGTACGTCAATCGCTACACGCTTCACCTTATCGTTTTCATCTTTCTCTCCCTTTGGATCGTCGATGTATTCAGTTCTCGTTCCAAAAAGAACTGGGTGCGGTAAGAATTTACAGTATTTGTCAAGAATTCCTTGAACGCGTTCCTTTTCCAAAAACTCCGCAGATTCCTCAGAAATAAACATCACGATATCTGTTCCGCGATCTTCTTTTTCAATTTCTGTGATCGTGTATTCAGGAGAACCATTACTTTCCCATTGAACCGCTTGCGATCCTTCGCTACGAGAAAGTGTTCTAATTTGTACGCGGTCCGCAACCATGAATGACGAGTAAAACCCGAGCCCGAAGTGCCCAATAATTTGCTCAGCACCTTCTTTTCCTTTGTATTGTTGAACGAATTCCTCCGCTCCAGAAAATGCGATTTGATTGATGTATTTATCAATTTCATCAGCGGTCATTCCAATTCCGCGATCGCGAATCGTCAATGTCTTTTCGGCAGTATCAAGGATCACCTCTACTTTCAAATCACCAAGCTCCCCTTTGAATTCACCATTGGAAGCCAAGAATTTCAATTTCTGAGATGCATCAACTGCATTGGACACCAATTCACGGAGGAAAATCTCGTGATCCGAGTACAAGAATTTTTTAATGATTGGAAATATATTTTCCGTTTGAACATTAATTTGACCAGTTTTCATTTTTTCTTCATTTTGTTAATGCTCTGTCTTGGTCAATCTCTGTGCCATGCAATAAATCCTGCCAAACTGTCGCAAAGTGATGGTCAACTGTTCATTTTTCGTTGACAACCTGACACGATTTCTTGAACATATTTGCGCACTGAGCGAAGTCGAAGTGCAATCTTCAATCATTCGAATGATAAATCTTTACATTTGTTACTAGATGGAAATCGTAATTAGTCTCGTAGTTTTTGGTGTGATCTTAGTAGCTCTGAGATCGCGTGAGTTTTTTCAAACTGAATACTTAAATCAATGGATCATTCCATCTGCCTATGTTATTAAGTGCGCTGCCGGCATGCTTTTTCTGCAGTTCTATGTTTTTCAACAGGATGATGCTCACTTGAAAAACGACGCTGGCGCATTCTATCATGAAGCGCAAATCTTGAACAAAGTCTTCTACGAATCCCCCGATGATTATGTCAAGTTGATTACAGGAATTGGCGCTACTGAAGAACTGTCGGACAAGTACTTGGGTGAAACAAATCACTGGGATTCCGGAAAGCAAGCCGTGTTTCACGACAATCGCAACATTATTCGGGCTCATGCTTTAATCGACTTGATTTCTCAAGGTTCTATCGTGATACATATGCTGTTATTCGCGCTGCTCTCTCTCATAGGAACGTTCCTCTTGTTCCAGGCACTTACTCGGCACTCAGAGGTCAAACATTGGCTGATTTTTGCAGTTTTGCTGCTACTACCCAATGTCCTCTTTTGGTCATCAGGTATTTTGAAAGAACCATTCATTGTATTCGGAATTGGAGCTGTTGCCTACGGAGTTACTGTAAGGGAAGCCTCCGTTCGAAACCGAATCATATTTACGCTTCTAGGTCTGTTTGCGCTCACCTGCTTCAAACCGTACATTCTTATTCTATTACTCGCAAGCGGAGTAGTTTATTTGATTTACCGGTTTGCACCGAAGTACAAGTTGGTATCCGCATTGGGAGGGCCATTGTTAATCGCTTACTTCACCCTCGCTGTATTTCCAAATCTCCTAGAACAAGGAACACACCGTATATCGAGAAAGCAATTCGATTTTTCCAATGTTGGTCGTGGTGGAATGCACGTTCGATATGAACCTGATTCGGTTTTCTACTACTTCAGTCCAGATCAATACAACAGTTTGAAAGTATCTGGAGATTCGGTTTGGTTATTGGAAGAAATTGACGCCTATCATGTAAAATTGGGTGATCTTGCAGCTCCAATTCCGGTCCATCTCGCACCAAACGATAGTGCCTGGATCCTTCACTTTGATCAACCTCAAGCAAGTAGTTTCATTGAAATTATGCCTATCGACGATCAACCGATGAATTTAATAAATGCTGCGCCAAAAGCGGTATTTAACGCGCTACTTCGACCTTTCCCGAACGACCCTGGAGGAAGCCTCAAATACCTAGCTTTTTTAGAAACACTTTTACTCTTCGGACTGCTGGCAATAGCATTTTATCGGCGGAAAGGACTTTCAATGAATGAACGCGCATTCCTGCTCTCTGCAGCCGTATTCTGCGTTCTCTTGGCATTATTAATCGGATGGACAACTCCTGTATTGGGTGCTATCCATCGTTATCGACTCCCCATTCAACTAGCTATGCTTTGCTGCGCTATGATTGTATGGAGTCCAAAAAATCTAATTTTTAAAAAATGAAAAAACCATTTATTTACATTACTGGAGCTACTGCGGGATTCGGAAAAGCATGCGCCGAACTCTTCGCAAAAGAAGGGTATTCACTCGTAATTACAGGACGCAGGAATGAACGTTTAAACGAACTAGCGGAATCCTTAAAGTCCGAGCATAATGTGGGAATTGTTACCTCTTGTTATGACGTTCGTGATGAAAATGAACTAAAACAAGCAGTTGCTCAACTTCCGGAAAACGTGACGTCCAATATTTCCATCTTGATCAACAATGCTGGATTGGCAGTTGGGAAAGGTCCGTTAGATGAAGGCCTGAGTGATGATTGGAATAGAATGATTGACACGAACGTGAAAGGATTATTATACGTTTCCAAGGCCATCATTCCATTTATTAAGCAATACGATGGACATCGACAGATCATCAATATTGGAAGCACGGCAGGAAAGGAAGTATATCCTGGCGGAAATGTGTATTGTGCATCAAAACATGCTGTTGACGCACTCACGAAAGCCATGAGAATGGATTTGTTGGCACACGACATTAAGGTTTCCCAAATTGCGCCTGGCTTCGCGGAAACGGAATTTTCCGTTGTTCGATTCAAGGGAGATCAAGGAGTTGCAGATGCTGTTTATGATGGTTTCGATCCATTAATGGCGAAGGACATTGCCGAAATTGCTTTGTTTCTAGTTAATCGTCCACCGCACGTGAACATAGATGATATTGTCGTTCGACCTTCGGCTCAGGCACACTCAACGATTGTTAAAAGGAGTTAATCGGTCCATAAACAACCTTTACATACCAGTATTAGATTACAAAAGAATACCTCAGGATCTGATTCCCGTACTTTGCGGATTAACTATGCTCTGAAGCGTCACAGGTAATTAATCATCTCCTACAAAAATGCCTTGACCTGTTGTAGCATCAAGTTTCTTCTTCCGCTTCTTTTCGATTTTCCTTCCTGAGTAGTCCACGTAGGCATCTAACACCTCATTGATGGAGCCATAAGTTCTACCCCGAACAGCGAGCATGTAATCCTCTTGCATCCATTTTACCTTCGTGATGCCTTCTTTTATTTGTGGTACTACTTTGCTCGGACCTTTGTACTTCATCATGTACCAATCCGTGCGTTTGAGCGCCCATCGTCCCTTAAACTTCATCGTGTGATATGTGATGACCAATTTCTCTAAAATTTCATGGCCTTCAATTCCACACTCCTCTGCTACTTCCCGAATTGCAGCCGTCTTTCTTTTTTCATTTTTGTCGATTTTACCCTTCGGAATGTCCCAGATACCTTTGCGCTTGATCATCAAAAACAAGCCTTTTCGTTGAACTAATCCTCCGGCGGCCTTAATCTTAATGAAGTCTGAAAATATTCTCTTAAACTCCTGTTCAGGATCATCACAAATAATCTGCAAAGGTTCATCAATTGTGACTTGCGTCCTAAGAAGAAGCCGAATTCCTTTGGGAAAGGAAACGATATCACGCGCTTTTACCGAAGGCTGTTTTTTCACTGCATCTTTCGATTCAATGAAAATAACTGGTTTGTGATCAACAAATACTTTGTACATTTGCACCCATGATTTTTAACGATGACAAGGCCCTAAAAGTAGCAGAATTTTTGCTGCAAATCAAAGCGATCAAATTACAACCGAACGATCCATTCACTTGGGCGTCTGGAATTAAGTCTCCTATTTATTGCGACAATCGGGTGACACTTTCGTATCCTAACATCCGTACGTTCATCCGTCAGGAATACGCTGAAACACTCGTCGAATCTTTTGGAAAACCAGACGTGATTGCAGGTGTAGCCACAGGCGGAATCGCCCAAGGAGCACTCGTAGCGCAGGAATTGGGATTACCATTCATCTACGTTCGTAGTGAAGCGAAAAAGCACGGAATGGGAAATCAAATTGAAGGTTATTACGAAGAAGGGCAGAAAGTTGTAGTTATTGAAGATCTCATTTCTACTGGAGGAAGTAGCCTCAAAGCAGTTGATGCATTGCGTGATGCCAATTTGGATGTTAAAGGTTTAGTAGCCATTTTCACCTACGGATTTAACGTTGCCAACTTGAACTTTGAAAATGCAAAGTGTCCATTCCGTACTTTAACGAATTACGATATTTTGCTAGAGCACGCAAAAGGAGCCAGCTTGATTTCTGATGAGGAAGCCAGATCTTTGTTAGAATGGAAAACAAATCCACAATCCTGGAAAAAATAGCATTCGAGAGCCAAGCGGATACATGGGTGCAGAATTTTTTCTGTATTTTCTTCCGAAGAAAAATTTTAAAGACATGAAAATCAACAGTCAAACAGTTACCGTAGCTGCCCCTCAACAAGAAGTATTCGATTTCTTGAAGGATGCGAATAACATCATTCACCTGCTACCGCAAGACAAAATTTCTGATTTCAAATCTTCAACTGAGGATTGTTCATTCAAGGTTCAGGGAGGTGTTATTATCTCATTGATCCACGACGGAGATGAAGCTCCGAACAAATTATTCATGAAATCTGGAGAGAAATCGCCATTCCCGTTCCGTTTGACAATTCATACGGGGGAACAATCGAATGAAACTGAAGGAAGAATCGAATTCGATGGTCAAGTAAATATGTTCTTGAAAATGATGGTAGAGAAACCACTCACGAATCTTTTCGATTACATGTCGAAGAAATTACAAGAACACTTCGCGTAGCTAACTCCTTATTGTAGTAGAAAATCCATTGCCGTGCTAGAGAAATTTGATCTCTTTCAGATCATAACTCTCTTCTTGATTGTCCTTTCGGACGATTAGTCTGCCTGATGGTTCAACACCTTGAATTTCGCCTTCGAAAGTTCCCGACTTATCCTGATAAAAACTTTTGGTCTTGTATTGATACAGGTTATCCAGGTATCGATCATTTAAAAGGCTGCTATTATTCATTAGTTCATCTGATACCAGCCGAAACGACTCGAGATAAGAGAATAGAGCATCATTGAGCGGGTAAAAAGACCCCAATTCGCATTGAACGCTTGTTGCTTTAAACTTCCCAAACCGCATTTGATTGATATTGATGCCAATTCCAACGATCGATTTCAGACGACCTGCACCCGAAATAATATTTTCGATGAGGACACCAGCAATTTTATTCCCTTTCACCAAAATATCATTCGGCCATTTCACTTCTGCATTAATTCCAGTTTTCTTAAGAAAATGGCAAATGGAAAGTGCGACCACTTTTGACAAATCGAACTGATTTTCTACTGACAGATTGACTACTTCCAAATAAACGCTAAAAGTGAGGTTCATCCCAGGTTCTACAACCCATTCAGCACCTCTTTGTCCTCTCCCAGCGAACTGCTCGTCTGCCAAAATTACCGTTCCAGATGGCAGACCCTCCGTTTTTACCAGATTGGCAGTATAATTGTTCGTTGAATCTACAGATTCTAAATGAATCAATTTTCGTCCGATTTGCATCGAGTAATTTTAACAGTTACAGAATCAAATGTACGTTTTAAAGGTTAAATTTGTAAGGACATAGAACAACTAAATGAGTAAAGAAATCCAAGATAATGATTCCCAACTACTAAGCGAGACAATCGTTGAGGGAATGCAAGAAAATAAAGCGAAAGATATTGTAGTACTTGACCTTCGAGAAATTGAAAGTTCGGTATGTGACTTTTTCGTTATTTGCACAGGAGATTCTTCCACACAAGTAGACGGAATTAGCAACGCAATTGTAAGGCATACACGTAAAACGTTGTCTGAGAAACCGTGGGCCATGGAAGGCCAGAAGAATTCCGAATGGATTTTGATGGATTACGTGAGCGTTGTTGCGCATGTTTTTTACCATGAAACGAGAGCTTTTTATGATCTCGAAGACCTTTGGGCCGACGCAAAACGAACGGACATTCCAAACTTGAATTAAACAAAAAAATGGCAGATAATAATTCGAATAAAGAGAAAAAGAAAAGTCCTTTTTCAGTGTATTGGATATACGCAATCATTGGTGTAGCCCTGATTGCTTTTCATTTGTATTCTTCATCAGGAGGATCGGCTGAAATTCAACAGGACGCTACGTTCTTCAAGCTCGCCGATGTTGGCGGTATGGAGAATGTTGTAATTGTGAATAAGGCGCGAGTCGATTTTCAATTGACTGATGAAGGTAAAAAGCTCGCTGGCAAGGAGAATATCGACGATTTCAACACCATGCAAGAGTCAATGAAGAAAGGGAGATCGTTGCGTTCAACGAAACCTACCTTCTCAATGCAAATTGGGGATTTAGGATACTTTCAGGATGAAATCAGACGATTCAACGAAAAGTTAAAAGAAACGAACTCTGAAATTCCACTGATCAAATACACGTATGATACAGAAGTGAATTACCTAGGCGGAATCATCAGTTTCATTTTACCGATTGTCATCATCATTGCACTTTGGATGTTTGTAATGAGAAGGATGTCAGGTGGTTCTGGCGGTGGAGGCGCCGGACAGATTTTCAACATTGGTAAGTCCAAAGCGAAGGTATACGAAAAAGGAAAATCGACGAATACAACATTTGCTGATGTAGCCGGATTAGAAGGAGCGAAAGAGGAGATTGAGGAAATTGTAGAATTCCTGAAGAAGCCGAAAAAATACACTGCCCTTGGAGCAAAAATTCCAAAAGGCGCATTGCTTGTAGGACCTCCAGGAACAGGTAAGACTTTACTTGCAAAAGCGGTTGCGGGAGAAGCGAAAGTTCCGTTCTTCTCGCTATCTGGATCAGATTTCGTTGAGATGTTTGTTGGAGTTGGAGCCTCTCGTGTACGTGATTTGTTCAAGCAAGCAAAAGAAAAATCACCTTCTATCATCTTCATTGATGAGATTGATGCTATCGGACGAGCTCGTGGTAAAAACAATAGCTTCGGATCAAACGATGAACGCGAAAACACCCTGAACCAGTTGTTGACAGAGATGGATGGATTCGGTACGAACTCTGGTGTAATCATTCTAGCAGCAACAAACCGTGCCGACGTTCTTGATAGCGCCTTGATGCGTGCTGGACGTTTTGACCGTCAGATTTATGTGGACATGCCTGACGTAAACGAACGTAAAGAAATTTTCCAAGTTCACTTGAAGCCCTTGAAACTTGAAAAGGATTTAGATGTTGATTTCTTGTCAAAACAAACGCCTGGATTCTCTGGAGCAGATATTGCCAACTTGTGTAACGAGGCAGCATTAATTGCAGCTAGAAAGAATAAAGATTCTGTTGAAAAGCAAGACTTCCTAGACGCCGTAGATAGAATCGTTGGTGGGTTGGAGAAAAAGAACAAAATCATCACACCACAAGAAAAGAAAGCAATTGCCTTCCATGAAGCAGGTCACGCTACTATCTCATGGTTGTTGGAATATGCACATCCACTGGTAAAAGTAACGATCGTTCCTCGTGGTCAGTCACTCGGAGCCGCATGGTACCTTCCTGAAGAAAGAAGTATCACGACGACAGAGCAAATCCTTGATGACATGTGTAGTGCATTAGGAGGACGTGCTGCTGAACAGTTAATCTTCGGAAAAATCAGTACTGGTGCATTGAGCGATTTGGAAAAGGTGACGAAGCAAGCTTACGCAATGGTTTCCATGTATGGATTGAACGACAAAGTAGGAAACATTTCCTTCTACGATCCACAAGGGAACAGTTCATTTACGAAACCGTATTCAGATCACACGGCACAAGTAATTGATGAAGAAGTGAGCAAGATGATTGAGCAACAGTATCAACGTGCTCTTCAAATCCTTGCTGATAACCAAGATAAGTTGACCCTACTAGCGAATAAACTCTTAGAAAGTGAAGTAATCTTCAAAGAAGATTTAATTACTATCTTCGGTAAACGCGCCTGGGACAAAGAGGAAGAAACTGAGGATGCTGTAGCGACAGATGTTACTGAAACTGAACCTACAGAAGAGACTTCTTCGGAGTCTTCGGACAATGTAAACACTGAGAATGTAGATACGAATGGGACTGATTCAGAAACTTCGGGAGAAATGGACAACGCTTCGGACGAAACTAGTGAAGGAGCCTAAATGGGTTTCTGTTTACGATTCTCACGAAGAATATTCCGTACATATTAAAAAGTTAGCATTGGAAGATGCAGGGATTCCCGTTACGATCTTTGATCAGCGGGATTCTTCCTATAATGCATTTGGATATGTTTATCTCAACGTACCTATCGAACACAAAGAACGAGCACTTCAGATTTTAGAGGAAAACGAATGATAGTAAGAGCCATCACAGGAGTTATTTTTATTGGTGTAATCATCGGAAGTTTGTTGTGGTCTCCACATGCCGTTTCTGTTGTTTTCCTTGGATTTATGATTCTGGGAATCTGCGAATTCTATGGAATTCTCAATAAGCACGAAAAAGTGGATGTTTCACCAGGTTTAGGAATGAGCCTAGCTGCAGTAATTTCAACGATCGCTCTGTTAGCGTTCTACGACGTGATTCGAGAAGGGCTTTTTCTGCAAACATTACTCCCAATCATCTTTATTGGGTTAGTGAGCGAAATCTGGCGAAAGAAAGGAGAACCCATATTGAACAGTGCCGTTCTTGTACTGGGATTGATATATGTCGTTTTGCCATTTCTTTTATTAATAGGGATGCACTACAATTTTGAAAGCCTTGGTAATTCTAAAGTTCCACTCGTACTGGGAATGTTCTTTTTGATATGGACTAATGACACCTTTGCATACTTAACCGGTAAGGCTTTTGGAAAAACGAAATTAATCGAGCGCGTATCTCCCAACAAAACGTGGGAAGGAACAGTCGGAGGAATCGTATTGACAATTTTAGTTGGTGGGATTCTAGGGTACTTTACTGATGCACTTGTATTCTGGATAGTAGCTGCTGCAATTATTTCTCCATCTGCAATCATTGGGGACCTATTTGAATCCGTATTGAAAAGAAACCTTGGAATTAAAGACTCTGGATCCATTCTTCCTGGACACGGAGGAATTCTTGACAGGTTCGACGCTACCTTGATGGCAGTACCTTTCTTTTTTCTATGGTTTTCGGTTTA
>JBGCDF010000463.1:0-3264 GCA_045105095.1 Crocinitomicaceae bacterium
ATAACACTCGGATATACAACACCATGCCATATATTCCCTTAGTATCTCATCCACTAATCTAATGGATTTTTGATTGCCGCAAAAGTATTTGACGCAACATGAGTGTATATCTCAGTTGTCTTGCTCGACTTATGTCCTAGCAATACCTGAATATATCGCAAATCCGTACCAGCTTCCAGCAGATGCGTAGCAAAACTGTGGCGAAGGGTATGCGGAGTTATCTTCTTTGTAATCCCGGCACTTTCCGCTGCTTTCCGCAAAATTTTTCGGACACTTGTTGTGCTATACTGATTCCCATCGGGAGATTCAAATAACCAATTCTTCGGTTGGTGCAGCTTATAGTAGTTTCGTAGATCCGTTAATACCTTTTCGGATAAAAGCGTTAATCGATCTCTATTGCCTTTTCCTTCAATGACTTGGATTAACATTCGTTTACTATCAATGTTTTCGGGCTTTAGTGCTAGTAACTCACCAATCCGTAGCCCAGAGGAATACATTAAGCTTAAAATGCATCTATGTTTAAGCATACCTGTTGCATCAATAACAGCCTTAACCTCTTCTTTTGATAAGATCGTTGGGAGCTTATGAACTTTACGAGGACGTTCAATGCTATAGAAGCGATTAGGCATTTCTTTCACGATCTCGTAGTAAAACTTAATGCTGTTTATGGTTTGATTAACGTAAGAATTTGATTTTTTCTCTTGAATCAACTTTTGTAAATACCGCTGAATTGCAGGTTCATCTATCTGCATTAAGTCCGATTCTTTATGGCAGTTGATGAACTTTTCAAAACATTGAACATAAGCTTTAACAGTATTGTTCGAGTATCGTTTTAGCTCCAATTTGAGTAGGTATTCTTCAGGACAGGACCTGTATCCAATAGGGAGTTCACGTTTGCGAAACCAATTTACGTTAATGTCTTCGTTGTCGTTGTTTAATCGCCGACGAGTAAAGAAATGATTCGTGTTGACCCAAGCGACACCGCGAAATGTTTGATAGATAAGGTTGATGTTCGTTTTGTTGTTGGGGATGTACGGAAGTCCAAATTCCTGACTCCATTTGATGTGCGGAAGTTCTCTCATCAAGGCGTGTACTACCTTATCTGGATGGAACTGGAAGCCAATGCATTTTTGATCCGCAATAAGCAAGTGTTTTAAAGTGATGGTCTTCTTCAAATTCATGCGCTTTTGTACCCAAATAACATTGAAAAGTGACCATTCGGCAAGAATAACCGTAGAATTAAACGATTAAATCTACGGTTGGAGAGTCGAAAAATTAGCCAAAAAGAAGTATCTTAAATAGTATTCACTGATTAATCACAACCAAAATGGAAAGTCGAACTTGTTTGAACTGTAATACACCTATTGATGGCCGAGCGGGAAAAAAATATTGCGACAATTATTGCAAATCGAATTTCAACTATATCAAAAACAAATCGAAGGAGAACACTTTCTTTAAGAACGTAGATGCGCAACTAAAGAAGAACAGACGGCTGTTAAAGGGATTCAACAAGTCGGGTAAGTCAACAATAAGAGAAGAAAAACTGTTATCCGCAGGATTTAATCCTAATTTCTTTACTCACTATTGGAAAAATAGCAAAGGTGATGTCTATTTGTTCTGCTATGAGTTTGGCTTTAACAAACGCCTAGAGAACAATCAAGTGAAATTTGTTTTGGTCGAATGGCAGCCCTATATGAGTAGAAAAAAGCGTTGATCATTTTTAGCGCCCACCTCAAAAAGTTCAATAAGGAGTTATTCTTCCTTAAACCAACCCGAATACTTCACATAATTATTCGCAATCCGCATCACCTCTCCTTCAAACATTTCAGGCGAAATATCTTTCACTTTTTTAGCAGGAACGCCAGCATAAATTGATCCTGCTTCGACGCGTGTTCCTTCGAGTAAAACGGCTCCCGCTGCAATGATCGATCCTGATTCGATATGACAATTATCCATCACAATCGATCCCATACCGATGAGGACATTGTCTTCAACTGTGCATCCGTGTACTAGTGCATTATGTCCAACGGAAACATTATTCCCGAGGGTCGTTTTCGTTTTCTCAAACGTTGCGTGAATAACTGCTCCATCCTGAATGTTCACTTTATTGCCAAGTTTGATAGAATTCACATCTCCACGAATAACCGCATTGAACCAAACGGAGCATTGATCGCCCATTTGAACATCTCCAACAATTGTCGCGTTTTCAGCGAACCAACAATCCTGTCCGTGCGAGGGAGTGAAACCTCTACATGCTTTAATCAATGCCATACTCCAGTTTTAGTCCTTGAAATTAGCATGATTTACGGAAAAAGAACAAACTACTACTCTCGAATAATGCGTTTCGAGATGAGGTGACCTTGGAATTCACTCGTAATGAAATACAAACCAGCATCGAATTGACTCAAATCAAATGCTGCCATGGCTGTTCCAGTTTTCGAGGTAAGCAACTTTCCACTAACATCACGCAAAGAAAGCGTCAGTTCCGAATTCAATGCCTCGAACTTAACCGTTACTATACCATTGGTCGGGTTCGGAGAAACAGTAATTGCCTGGTTGAGGAAGTATTCGTCGAGACCAATTCCAGATACCGTTTGAGTAGTTGATTCATCTGAAGTACATCCTTCGGCACTTGTGCAATTAACGGAGTAAACGCCATTGGCCAAAGCCGTATAACATGTATCCGGTCCTGTTGCCACAACAATTCCATCAAGTGACCATTCGTATATAGTTCCAGTGCCTCCACTTGGCACGCACAGAACATCTCCGGATAAGGTAATTGTTGGAGATGTGGGTTGCGGATAAACATCCACTGTAAGTGAATCGACACCTGAACAACCGTTTCCATCTGTATAATCGTAGTATAAAGTATGCGCTCCAATTCCTGCAACGCTCGGGTCAAAATCTGTTCCCGAAATTCCACTTCCAGTGTAGCTTCCTCCTGAAGGTGTTGGATTCAAAATCGGTGTGGTTCCATCATCTTCACAAAAGGCATTACCCAAGGTTCCGAAACCGACAGTTGGGTTTGGATTGATCGTTAAGTTAATGACGTCACTAGTGTCCACACACAAACCATCGTTCGCAACAAGGTAATAATTGCCTGTGGCAGTCATCGTGTAAGCAGCGTTCGTTTCTCCGGAAATTGGACCGTTCCCATCGTGCCATTGATAGTTCCCGTTCGTTGCCTGATCAGTAGCGTCTAGTGTTGCATTTCCACAAAGGTTCTGAACTCCTGATACGCTTAAGTTAATCGAAGGGCAGGCA
>JBGCDF010000464.1:0-7535 GCA_045105095.1 Crocinitomicaceae bacterium
CCATTCATCGTGTACAATTCCCCATCATAACCGAAGGCTAGCATTCCTGAAGTTGACATTGTCAAAAAGCGAACGGGATGATTCTCCAATTTCGTTAATTGCGTTTTGTTTCCTCCACCAATATCCCTTTTCCAGACATTAAACGTTCCGGATTCTTCCGAGAGGTAGTAAAATGACTGCTCATCAGAGCTCCAGATTGGATTGCGATCTTCTCCGTCAAAATCTGTTAGTTGCGTGTGCTCTTTCGTTGTTGGATCATACATCCATACATCACGCGTTACTGAAGAAGTATGGTGTTTACGCCATTGGTTTTCGTATCCTTTTCTGTCGTGATAGATCAATTTAGTTTGATCTTTGTTCCAGGTCGCTGACTCAGCGGGGGTTGTCAATACTTGATTCAACTTACCCTCTTTATCAATCGAATACAGCTCGGATAAGGTTCCAGTAGGAAACTGACTATTCAATTCAGAATCGAGGCGACTTGAGTTAAAGTAAATCGTTCCGTTTTCATCAATTGAGCAGGGAATATCTCCTGAAGAATGAAATGTTACGCGCTTTGCTAATCCTCCCTGCGAAGGCATGGTGTAGATATCATAATTTCCATGTCGATTCGACGCGAAAGCGATCGTTTTCCCATCTGGCGACCAGGTTGGCATAAAATCGTGATCCTTGTGCGTGGTCAATGCTCGGGCCTGTCCACCTTCTGAACTGACGAGATAAATATCTCCTTTATAGTTGAAAGCAATGGTAGATCCATCTGGAGAAATGGCTGGGTAGCGCATCCACAATGGAGATTGACCAAATAAGTGTGCTGATACGAATAGCAGGAATAGTGTTAAGGTAAATTTCATAGTTGCATATTTTCGATGCTCGAATTTAGCCAAAACAGTCCTCGATTTTCAATAATTCAATAAATACTTTCTAAAATCGTATACGATATATTATATTTGATTCATGATAAAGAAAACCATCTTCCGAAATGAGATCAAACAACTCCTCGTACATCATATGCTAGAAGGTAAGGTTGAAGTGAATCAACGCCTTTCTTTACCTGAACTTGCAGCTGCCATGGACACGAGTGTAACGCCAGTGAGAGAAGCCCTAACCCAACTCACAGAAACAGGCATTGTTCTCTATAAACCAAATAGAGGTTTCTTCGTGGCCCAATTAGATGATCAAAAAGCCATTGAAATTTATCAGTTAATACGTCTACTGGAAAGCGAGGCGCTACGCAGTTCTTACTTCTCCCAAGAAGATTTAAATGAATTGCGTGCCATCAACGAGCAATTTTTAGCTGCAGAAGATAATCTAAGTCGAATTCAGTTGGATACTTCATTTCATCAAGCGTTGATTCAGAACTACACCAATCAAACATCGATAAAGATCATCGAAGATCTCAGAATTCGAATATCTATCCATGAGTTAAAGTTCATGAACGCCCTCCCTTCAAAGAAGTCCTGGCAAATGCATGAAAATATAATAGAACACCTCAAAAACGATGATATACACTCCGCAATTAACGAACTGAATAGTAATTGGGAAACAAGTATCGAATCCATTTCAAATCTCACTAAATAGAAAAAGATGCTCTACCAATTTGTTATTTCGTTCATTGTTTTTTCGGCGCTATTATCCTCTTGTTCCAGCGTAAAAAGCCTGGATACCATTCCCACATCAAAAACAATTGTACAAGGGTCTGTCGGTTCGCATCTGGACAGTTTACTCACCCCCTATATCATAGGTCTTCGCGAAAAAACGAATAACACTACTGGTTTATCTATTGGAGTAACAAAAGGAAGCAAGATAATCTACGCCCGATCATTTGGCTATGCCAAGCTCGAAACATCCACGGAAGCAGATTTTAGCACACGCTACAACATCGCATCACTATCTAAACCCTTTACTGCTGCTGTAATTGTAAAACTAGCCGAACTGGGAAAACTTAATCTTAACGATAAAGTTGTTAACCATTTGCCTGAATTTAACATGAAAGATCCGAGATGTCTCGACGTCACGATACAGCACATCTTGTCCCACACTTCTGGCTTGCCACGGCATGTGAGTAATGATGACTGGGAAAACCCTGTCTATGGACAAGCTGCTATCGATAAAACCTTAAATGATTTCAAAGCGTTCGAACTTGACTTCGATCCTGGGTCGGAATTCAGGTACAGCAATTCCGCATTCGACTTACTGGGTGTGCTAATTAATCGTGTGAGTGGAATGACTTTCGAAGATTGCGTCACGAAATACATCTTGAAGCCATCTGGAATGGTGAATAGTGAATACTCGAAACCCAACGATCGCTTCCCAAAAAATTGGGCTGGTTCGTACTCATATGGTCTGGAATCTCAAGAGTGGACACCCTATCCGTATGCAGAAAATGGGTTTCCCAGTTCAGGACTACAAACAACGCTTTTGGATATGTGTAATTGGGGAATGCTCTATGTAAATAATGGTAAGCATCAGCATAATGTGGTCATAAAAGAGGAGTTCTTTTCACTATTAACAACACCATCTTTTGACACGCCTTGGGGTGATAAAATGGGCTTGAGTTGGTTCTTACAATCCTATATGGAGCGCCCAATTATTATGCATCAGGGAAACGTTACTGGTTTCGAATCTATCATCTATATCTATCCTGAAGACAGTATTTCCATAACCATTATGGCTAACCGTGACTTTGCCCGAACAGGAAGAATGATCAATGCGACCTCCGAAATCTTGTTTGGACAACAAGCAAAAGAGTACAGCGTTTCCGCTAAGTACCTGTTCACTAAAACTTACCAGAAGTCGGGTATTTCAGCGGCTATTGAACTGTGGGATAATCTCAAAAAGGACACAACTGATCGTTATTATGTGGATGATGAGGACATACTTACCACAGGCGCGGTTCTTGAGAATGGCAAAAAATGGCAGGAGACAAAAGATGTTTTAGAATTTTACATTTCGCTGGATCGTCAATCAACTTATGCTTGGCGGTTGCTCGGAAACGCTTATCTCGGTTTAGGTAACAAAGAAGCCGCTCAAAAGTGCTATGAAGAAACACTTCGGATCAACCCTGACTATTCGAAAGGGAAAAAAGCATTGGAAGACTTATTGAAAAAATAGCTTTTTGATGGGGTATACTCCCCCTTGAAACTGATCATTCAACATGAATATGCGCGCCTTTTCAAAAAAGTTTCACCTTCCAAAGAGGTAATTCAATACTCGTGCTATTTCTTAAGCTAGCCTGCATTTAACGTTAAATCAACTAAAAACCTTTTTGGAAAAACTGATTTATTGCTTCTAAGAATCCTTCGCTTTGATCCAATTATAATTTGGTACATCAGTATTTTACTTATAACTTGTTAACAATTAGCCACATCACTACTCACTAAAGGAATTGATTTATGGTGTTTTTTGATCCAAAAGTTACTTTTGCAAAATCCGCAGAAAATGAGAGTCGTTTCGACGTGAATCCACAGGAGAATCGATTCATTGAGTCTGTTCCTAATGAGAATTCATTTATAGCTCCAAGGGCCAGTACTGTCCAGTTAAAGGAAGAATCTTCTAATCCTGCGAAAGACATAAAAATGACCATCGCAGCGGATAAAGAAGCAGAGTATTTGAGTAAAGAGTATCTTTCTGATTCAGCTGTAGGTCACTCTTGGATTATGCTTGAAAAGCCAAGCGGAATAAAAGATTCATACGGATTTTGGCCTGCTAATCTAGGAAATGGAGGAGGGTTTGATCCAAGTGAACCATGGAAAAATGTTGCTGGAGAAGTAAGACATCCTGATACAAGTCACCAACCGAACGCTAGACACACTGTAAATATTAATTCCTCTCAATTGACAAAGGCTGAAAAATATGCCGACAAGAACAAAAGTAGGGACTATAATCTTTTGTCCTACAACTGTACTACCTTCGCAAGAAAGTTTTTTGAGGAAGCTGGACAATCTGCTCCAAGTGCAGGGATGCTTATCGAAGATCCGAATGGATTATATGAAAGCATCGAAGAACTAAATGGAGCCAAAGGTTTAGACGCCAATGAAAATGTCAAACCTGATAAAAAGTCGTCAGCTTCGAAAGCTAGGAAATGAAAATTGATCTACCTATGAAAAACTTGGCCCATAATCTATCCGTATTGATACTTGTTGTTAGTTCCTTTCTGACTGGATGCTCTGCAGGTTCCGAGCAAACTGATGAGCAAAAAAATAATTCAATAGTAAAAGGTGATCCCATGAAAGTTCAACTACCGATCGTAAAAGGGAATATTAAGGAAATTCAATTAACCGAAATCCCAAATAAAGCAATTGGAAAAGCCAGTAGGTATGAAACGTGGATCACACTTGATGTGAAAGAGGTAATAAATAGTAAAGGTGAGGTCGATGACCCGTCGCTCTATGAAAATCCAATATTTGCTGGTGACTCTTCGCTGGTTAATTCTTTTGATTTAAACGAGATGGTTAAAATAGTTTGCTCATCAATTACTGGAAGGCACATTCAGACGATTGAACGTATTAATTGAGAATCGATTTGACCTTTTCTTACGGCACATTTCACTCATTTCTAATCTCCTGAACCTCCAAATTCTGACCGTTCAACTGCTGAAAATGAGCTGATATCAAAAAAAGTTTCTCCTTCCATAGGGGTAACACTATCTTCGCGTTGTCTTCTCTATAAACACAAGAGTTCATACACACGAATGGCCCAAATAGTTGAAATTAATACTGAGGTATTAAATGCCCTGTTCAAAGCGCATTACGACGAATTATGTCGCTATGCACACTCGATTTTGAAAGATCAAGATGTGGCAGAAGATGTTGTACAACAGTTATTCATCAAGCTTTGGGAAAAACGCGAAACGATCGGTGAGATTGATAATATCCGCTCTTACCTGTTCCGTTCGACATTCAACATGAGTCTCAATGAACAAAAGAAAATTCAACGCATGCCTAAAAGTGATGAAGACATGGTAAACAACAACGCTTTTCAATCGAGTGATAACACCAGCAGCCTGCTCGTGTCGAATGAGCTTCAAGAAAGAATTGAAAATGCAATGTTAATCTTACCTGAAAAATGTCGAGAAGTATTTCACTTGAGTAGAAACGAACAATTATCGTACAAAGAAATCGCTCAGGAAATGAATATTTCGAGGAAAACGGTCGAAAATCAAGTGGGGAAAGCACTTCGAATCATGCGTGAAGAGCTGAAAGAATACCTTCCGCTCATAATATTAACCCTTGTATTGAATATTCCATGCTAAACACAAGAGAAGAAATAGACGCGCTGATCGTCCGCTACTTGAATGGCGAGGCGGGCCCAGATGAGGCGATGTTGCTGGAAGACTGGAAGCACGATCGTCCTGAAAACAACGATTACTTCCTTCAACTAGAGAAGGCTCACGCCACCATGTACGGAAACGAGACTTATGTTGCCAGTTCAAAAGGAAGCGCCTGGAAGGTGATTGAGAACGAGATCGGTACTACGACGAAAGTCATTCCTTTATGGAAACGGCCTCTCTTTATTGTTTCTCTAGCTGCTGCTGCGATTATCGCGTTAGTCGTTGTGACTCAAGTACTGAACCCCGATGATACAGATCCATTAGCGGAAGATGCGGAAACAAAAAAGTCGCTTACGGAGCAGAACAACGTAATCTATGCTTCTAATCAGGTTGCTTACTACACTTTAAAAGACGATTCCAAAGTGACACTTCAACCTGGAAGTAAACTGAACATTCCAAAAGACTTCAATGAAAACAATCGCTTGTTAAGCTTGGAAGGAAGTGGAACATTTGAAGTAATCCACGACGAAGAAAATCCATTTATTCTCTCCGTAGGAGAATTGGAAATCTATGATTTGGGAACGATTTTTCATGTTGATAAAATTGGCGACACTGTAAAGGTTTCTGTTGATGAAGGCATCGTTGAAATGAAAATCAACGGACAACATCTCGCCTTAGAAGAAGGAGACAGCGCCTTTTATTTAATCAGTGAACGCCTAATTAAAGAATACGAAGAGCCAAGTGCACGAAAAGATGTCGTATTCGATTTTGATGGAACGAGCTTATCAGAAGTAATGGATGTTTTGAGCAAATTCTTCAAACGAGAAATCGTCATTACCAATCCTGAATTGAACGAATGCGAAGTGAGCGTCACTTTCAAAAATGAAACGCTGGCAACAATTCTAGACATCATTGCTGAGTTACTTGACATTACCATCATTCAAAACAACAAAACAATTGAAATCCATGGAGAAAGCTGCTAAATCTATCATTGCCTTCGCCTTTCTTATTGGATCTTTTGGACATGGATTGGCGCAAGAAACGACTCCACCGTTGGAGCGAAAAGTAAGTCTTGACTTAAACGGAACAACCGTAAAAGAAACCTTAAAGTTGATGGAAGAGCAAGGTGAATATCAATTCGCCTATCGTACCAACCTTATCGATCGAAATCAACAATTGACACGAACGTATTCAGACAAAACTACCCGTGCCGTTTTGAACGATCTTTTTGCTGGAAAAATCAGCTATAAAGAAAGAGGAACGTACATTATCTTGCGTGAACAAAACGATCCGGGTGAAAAGGCGATCATATTGAGTGGATACGTTTCAAACAAAGACTCTGATGAGACCGTTCCATATGTTACCATTTATGACTCTGTCAGTTTGTCGTCAACAAGTTCGAACGAATACGGATATTATTATCTGGTCCTCAAAAAAACAGAAAACCCTTTCATCGTTGTGCGTAAAGAAGGGTATCGCGACACGACGATTCAATGGACGCAATCAGGTAGTTCTGTATGTAATATCTCACTAGAGGCACTTCCTCTTGCGGAAGATACAACTACCGAAATCTTAGAGGAAAACGCAAAAATCAAGTGGTTTCAGCGATTTATACCCACGGAGGAGCAAAAGTCCAAGTTTAAAAACTTCAGCGATCAACTTCAAAGAAAGACGCAGGTATCTCTTGTACCGGGCATAGGATCAAACGGAGCAATGAGTGGAAAAACAACTGTCGATTATTCTTTCAATACGATTGGAGGGTTCGTTGGGGGTGTTCGTGTGATGGAAATTGGAGGTGTATTCAACCTAGATTGGGATTCCGTTCGCTATTTCCAAGCGGCAGGTGTGTTTAATAAAGTAGGCGGTCATCAGCAAGGTGCGCAATTCGCTGGTGTGACAAACATTAACAAGGCGGATGTTCATGGGGCACAGTTCGCTGGCATAACTAATATCACGCGTGGAGAAGTAATTGGAGCACAATCTGCGGGACTTGTCAACTACGTCAATAAATTCACAGGGGCGCAGTTTGCCGGACTTGGAAACTATAGCTATGACAATTCCATCGGAGGGCAGTTCGCAGGACTTTTCAATAAGTCAAAAGGAACACTAGTCGGAGCACAAGTGGCAGGCTTAGTGAATATTGCGGATGATATTGAAGGAGCACAAATAGGGTTGTTCAACATCAGTAATTCCATTGATGGAGTTCCAATTGGTTTATTTAGCTACTCCAGAAAAGGCCTGCATCAAGTAGAGCTTTCAACCAATG
>JBGCDF010000465.1:0-22265 GCA_045105095.1 Crocinitomicaceae bacterium
TTCGCCGCCAATTGGGTAAGTTAAGACAACATCATCCGTTACCATTTCATAAACGACATAGTATTTTTGAGGGCCAGATGGAATAGCGAATCCATTTAAATTGATTGTGTACACACCAGGTAACGGAGTATCAATCGTAACCTGTTCCATATTATTCGTATGATCCACACCTTGTACCGCAGGCATATTTAATAAGGTTGAATTAGGTGTGTTATCTAAAATCCATGGGTTTGTAGTCACATTACTTGGAGATACAACGGTCATGTTGATATCATTTACCAAGACTTGACTGGCATTTGGAACAGCCTCATAATCTGACCAATGAACCATGACTCTAATCTGTTCTATTCCCGCAGGAACAGTGATAGAATGAGAGATGTTTGTTCCTTGAGAAATATTACCTGAAAAGTATTGATTGTTGCTAAGTACATCAAATGCTCTTCGTGCATTAATCCTTCCCCAACCGTAGATAAAATCTGGGCCTGAATTACCCAAATCGTCTGCTGTATTCAAAATAGATGCTTTCATTAAAGCAGATTCAGGATTACTTCCTCCATTCAAATCTTTATAGGCTTCATATAACTGAGCTAGCACGCCAGCAACACCAGGACACGCCATAGACGTTCCCGATTTAGTACCGTAATTATTCGGATCTATGGTTGAATAGACGCTAGATCCCACTGCACAAATATCTGGCTTAATTCTTCCATCTGCACTTGGTCCACGACTACTCGAATTACTGATGACGTCAAATCGTGTTAAATTCCCAACTGCCAGTACATTTTTTCCTGCTTTGTGTCCACCCGTTACATTGAACCATTGCGATCCTGCTGCTGTTGACCCACCACCGTTAGAGTTTCCTCCAGAAAACACGTGGATCAATTCTGGCATTAATCTTACTTGTTCATCCAACTCACTGGCCAGTGTTGTATAACCTGCATTTGTTCCATTACCATAACTTTTCGACGTAATTCTCATGTTACTCGAGTTATACAAGGTTGGAACGTCATTAAAATTATTGTTACTGGAACCGTAGACCAACACTTCAGCCCCATAAGCCATTCCTCTTGCTGTCGGGTCTATGTTACCTGCCCCAGCAATTATTCCTCCGCAATGTTCTCCATGATCACCTGAGTTTGTTGCGCTGCCATCATTAATAAATCTTCCTGTGTAATCGATGTGTTCATCCAGTCTACTATTATCCTGTAGCATAACCGTGACTCCATTTCCTGTATAATGTAATCCATTCGCGTAGGATGATGCTAAGGTATTACTTCGGTGATTCGTGACACCGACTAAGTTTTCAGGAAGACTTGGAGGATCAATCTGCTCGAAGTAATAAAACGCCCCTAAATCGAAGGCATCCTCTAATTTCGAGATATCAATGGAGAATCGTGCAATTTGAGCATCGTTAATTGACTCTACTTTTGCGCCAATATTCGTTAGGTTGGCTTCAATGGTTGTTTTAGAAAAAGAGGAAAAGAATTTTCCATTTAAACGGATTCGGTTATCGCCAATTTTTGCCCAATCTTGGTATTGTTTATTTACTAAATCTCTAGATAATTTGAAGCTGCTCTTTATATCACTTACCGCGACCATTTTTGAGTCTACTAATACTTGCCAATTTGCAGAAGAGGTAATTTGCGCGAAATATGCATTTTTTGGCACGTAGCTAATCAATGTTATACCGCTTAGCGAAAGAGTTTGTTTTACTTCCTCCGTTGGGATTTCACTGAATTGAATTAGTTTAATTGAAGCACCTAAGGAAGCTTCTTTTGCATTCTCAAATATGCGTTTAGAAAGATCGTTGTTGATCGTTAATGTAACTTCTCCTGAATTCAATAAAATAGGATCGTTTACTTGACCCCAACTAAGACTAGAGAAGAAGATCGAAATAAACATGACCAATGGCCTGAAGATGTGTATAGGTTCACTCATAATTGAATTTTTTCGTTTAGCAATTGAGTAAAATACTGAAAACGGTTGTTTTAGCACCCATTTTTAGGGATTGTAATCGAGTTAAACTTGTACTCCTTAATGGCATTTGGTTTGTTTGGTGATAGCACCAATTCACCGGAAAACTATCCTCAACATTACGAATAGAGGGGGCATCTCACTCTGCTGTTCTTTGGATGTCGTAAGGTCGGTTGATGATTATTTTTTATCCAGCCCATTCCGATAATTATCAGAATACTAGCGTGCTGGATTTCGGCTCCAACTCTTACCGGTTTGAAATCCCTCGACATACTAAAATCCCCGTTCAGGTCTCGGTCTTCGAAAGCAGTGCTTACTTTTTGTTGGGGGTACAAAGAAAAAGGCTCATCTATCGATAAGCCTCTTCAAAAAAAATATATTCGTGCTTTCTAAACGACTTTCACGTTTACTGCATTTAATCCTTTTTTACCTTCTTCTAAATCAAACTCAACTGAATCACCTTCTCGAATTTCATCGATCAATCCTGATACGTGTACGAAGTGCTCTGTGTTTGCGTCATCTTCCTTAATGAATCCAAATCCTTTGTCATCATTGAAAAATTTTACTGTTCCTTTATTCATTTTAATGTATTAAATCTTACCGTGTAAATATGTACGGCACTTAACTGTATACAATAGTTGAGCCAAAAATTACAAATAGGACATGGCTCAACGAAATATTGCTTATTTTTTACTTTGATCGACAGGCAGCCTTTGATTTTTATCTAGTTCTGAAAGGAACATTTCGTTCTTACATTGGCTCAACTGTCCCCTCCTGAAAAGAGCTTATTCCATTCATCCCTAAAATCCTTTAGCATTTCATTGAAATCCTTTAGTTCCTCCATCTGTGTCTAGCTTCCTTTGTGATCAATTACCAATTAATCAAACAGTTATGAATGTCACAAAAGAAATGCACGATAAGGAATTACAAGGTCAATACGGTCAGTTTCGATTCCTAACTTCTATGAATAAGAAGAAATGGGGTCTCAAAATCATGAATGGCCTTGTCAGAATGGCGAAAGGGCAAAAAAGTAAAAAATGTACAGAATGAGACACATTTTGTTTCCAGCTCAATGACCAAAGATCATACAATTCGCACACGCGTATTTCGTCCAGAAGGAAGTAAAGAAGCGCTTCCTGCCATGGTCTATTTTCATGGTGGCGGTTATATGATGGGGATTCCAGAAATGGCCAATACTTTTTATGCTGATGTCTTGAAAAGAAAAAAAGTAGTGATCATTTCGCCTGACTATAGACTCTCGCAAAAGGACCCGTTCCCAGCGGGTTTCAATGATTGTTACGATGTTCTTCTTTGGGTGAGAGATAATGCTAAACGGCTCAACATAGACCCGAACAATATCATCACTGCAGGACATAGCGCTGGAGGAGGAATGTGCGCAGCAATCACTTTGAAGGCTCGTGACACCAAAGACGTAACACCTATCTTCCAAATGCCTGTTTATCCAATGCTTGACCACCGAATGATCACGGAAACATCTAAGATGGAAGGCTCAACCATGTGGGATGCTACGATTAATGCTAAAGCTTGGGGACTCTACTTGCGAAATACTCAAGGAGAGGTGCCTGCATATGCTTCGCCTTCGTTGAATGAAGATTACAGTGACTTTCCACCAACGATTAGTTTTGTTGGAGATTTGGAACCGTTCTTTGATGAAAATGTAGCGTATGTTGAAGCACTCAAAAAAGCTTCCATTCCCGTAAAGTTCAACATCTTTAAAGGTGGATATCATGGATTCGAAGTAGGATCACCAAAAGCGGCAATTTGCAAAAAGGCCAACAAATTTCAGTTGGATGCCTTCGAAGAATTCTACGATAAATACGTTCGATAACATTATTTTAGTTAGACTAGCATAGCAGAATCATTATGTCTCAAACAATAGAAATACATTCGGTTTCCCAGATGCATCAACTAGGGGGACTTGGTAAACCCGAGCATCAATTAGTGAGCGTCATCCACAATCGTGATCTGAAAACCATATCGAAGATGCAAGGTGTTCGCGTAGTCAATCATTTATACGTGATCATTTTTAAATCCTCTAGCATTTGTAGTTCCTTCTCCTACGGTCGAAATTCATATGATCATGAGGAAGGAACACTGGTCTTTACTTCACCTGGACAAGTGATGGAGTTCGACAATGATACGGGTGATGAAAATATTGACCCAGATGGTTGGTCGCTCATTTTTCATCCGAACATGTTTAGAAAATCTGATTTAACAAACAAGATCAATAAGTATTCCTTCTTTCACTACGACTCCAATGAGGCCTTACACCTTTCGGAACGCGAGAAACAATCAATTGAGCATTTATTAGAGAAAATCATTCAGGAGTATCGCGAGAGTCTTGATCGACACAGTCAACACCTCATCGTATCAAATATTGAGTTGTTCTTAGATTATTGTCTACGGTTTTATGATCGTCAGTTCTTCTCCAGAACGAACCTCAACACTGATACTATATCCAAGTTTGAGCGATTTTTAGTGAATTACTATGAGTCGGACGAGGCCATTCAAAAAGGAATTCCCAGTGTTCAATATTGCGCTGAACAATTGAATTTATCTCCCAATTATTTGAGCGATTTATTGAAGAAAGAGACCGGAAAAACAGCTCTGGAACACATTCATTTTTTCCTAATTGAAAAAGCAAAAAACAGCCTTCTCAATTCTTCTGATACGATTAGTGGAATTGCTTACGCACTCGGCTTCGAATTCCCTCAGCGCTTTAGCAATTTGTTTAAATCCAAAACGGGTATGAGTCCGAAAGAATACAGACATTTAAATTGATGAAGCACACCCTATCTTCTCTTCTCGAAAACGGCGTTGCATAGTACAAAGAGGCATCCAACTTTTCATGTAGTCATTGATTACTGAGTCTTTTTTAACTGAGGAAGCTAAATGAAATATATTCCATAGATTAGTATGGCAAAAGCCAGAGGGAACATGTATATTAGACCGCAAGGCTAACATTCAGATGTAAAGTTCTCCAAGCAAAAGACCATCAATCCAATCGCACATGGAAATAAGTTCGACGATCATCATTCTTGTTCTGACCATTGGTGCGGTTCAAGGAATCGTTTTTAGTTTTATTCTGTTCAGGTCAAGTAAATACAATAAAACGGCTAATCGCATCCTAGCGGCTATACTTATTTTACTTTCCTATCGCCTGTTAATTCAGACCTTAAGACTTTTTGGCCTTGGGTACTATGATGGTTGGTACTACTTTATGATTGATTTAAGTTGGGCGCATGGGGCACTCCTATACTTTTATACCAAAGCGCAAATACGTCCAAACCTACGATTCAAATGGAAGTATTTACTCCACTTCATTCCCCTAGTACTGCAAATTGTTATTAGTGTTTTCGTAAGGCTTCAAAACTTGTATTGGGACGGAACAAAAGAAAGCTTGTCATGGTTAGGCTACTACGCCTATTCATTTTGGATGAACAAACCCACGATTTATATCGTTGCGAGTGTTCTCATCATCATTTATTCGCTCAAGGCGAGGAAGATTCTGGCTTCTTCGCATGAATCCCTTGATATTCCAGCTACCAAATCGAAGTGGATCAAAAGAATTATCCATGCTTTTCTCATTTATTTCGTTCTTGTTTTAATTGTTCTGGTCGCAGATTTAATCCTTTTTAAGTCTATCAATCACAGCTGGTACTTCTATTTCATGCGCTTCTATTTCTACCCTTTCTTTATTGGAATTGCCATTCTAACTTATTGGATCGGGCTTGAAGGTTTTTCACGTAGAAATGATCCGGAAATTTCAGTTAGAACTAAGGTTGACCCAAAAGATCTAGAACAATTAGAGGCTATTGCTGAAAGAATTCAAAAGGCAATGAGAGATGATAAACTCTACAAAAACCCCGAGCTATCAGTCAATAATCTGGCGAAAGAACTCAACCTTAAACCTTATTTGATCTCCAAGAGTTTGAACGCCGTTTTCAATAAACGCTTCAACGATTTCGTGAATGAATATCGTGTGGAAGAATTTCAGCGTCTTCTAAAGGATTCCGACAACTCGAAATACACCCTACTTAGTTTGGCGCTGGAATCAGGCTTTAACTCCAAGTCGTCCTTTAACCGAGCCATCAAAAAGCAATTGGGTATTTCGCCAAGTGATCTTAAGTTGAATCCATAAGGTGCCAATTCATTAAATGACATGTTTTTCTGACTTTGGATGGGTTTCAATTCGCAAATTGAAGCGGTTGCAACGATTCTGAGACATAGATTTGCTTCAAATCAATTAAAAAAACAACTATGAAATTATTGCTTTTATTATTTACGAGTTCCTTAGTCCTTATATCTTCTAGCGCAACTGCACAAACTGAAGAAATCGACCTAAATGTGCTTGTCGGTCAGTGGAAAATAGACATGAGTCCACAAGACCTTACGGATGAAAACTTTGCTGAAATGAGCATAAAGAAAGTTGACGAAAATACCTTCCATGGAGAATTTTACCGGAAAGGTGTCAAAATCAAAAACGCACAGATCAATACTCAACTTGACATTATCTATTGCGCGCTTACTTCAGGAGATAACTCGGGCACGTACAATACTACGTTCTATTATAAAGATGATATTTTGCACGGTACAACACATTCACTGGGCAGAAACTTCTTATCCGTTTGGGCTGCCACAAAAGTAACTCAGTAGTATCATCTTTCTGAGTCCTATTTACAGAAGTACTGTCTTTCAGGACGAGACACTTAATTAAACGAAAACGCCATCCCAAAAATGAGATGGCGTTTTCACTATTGCTACATTCTATTCGTGCTCACCACAGTGAACTTCCCATGTAGTTGTTCCATCAGAGTGTCCGTTTGCTTCCATATCCTCACGTTCATCTCCACAGAACTCACCCAATTCTACTTCTGCTCCTGTTGCATCTTCGTAGTGACACTCAGAACATTTGTTTTTGCTGCATCCTACGAATCCGAATGCTACCAATGCCAATCCGGCAAGTCCAATTTTTGCTGCTTTCATAATTGATTTGTTTTTATTTATTATTCTTATTTGTTGCTATAGTTAAATCCCAGGCGAGTCGAACATAAATCGATCTTCCGGGGTGTTGTAATTGAATGTTTTTTAATCGTGATAAATGATCGATGTACGATTCATTAAGGAGGTTTTTCACTCCAATTCCTAACTCAAGTGGAGTTTTCCAATCCCACATCATGTTCAAACCAATGTTGACCATATTGTAAGAGTCGGAAGCTGTTTCCAATGCTGCCACCTGTCGCTGTTGATTGAAAAAGCGGTGTTGGATGTTTAATTCTTTCAACTTGAACTTCTTCCAAGCTATCGTACCCAAATGGAAACGCAATGAAGAGGATACTCTATTCTGAGGAATTAATGGGAGATGTCCCCCATTTCCGTCATTCGACACAATGTGCGAATACGAAGATTCGATGTGGAGCCAATGCGCAAAATGCGGGTGGTAATGGATCCCTATATCTCCTCCGTACAATTGAGCTTCATCGAACTGTACATACCTAAATACTGGAAGTCCCTCAGCTATGCTATCAACAGGTGTTATAGCGATGTAATTTTGGATATAGTTAAAAAACGGATTGACAATCAAAGAAATGTGTTCGCCGTTCATCTCATACGTTATGTCCAACTGTGCTCCTCGTTCCGATTGTAGGTTCAGATTCCCTATATCATATCGAAGTGCGCCATGATGCGCTCCTTGAGCGGTCAATTCCGAAACATGTGGGCTTCTAAATCCAGTGGATACATTCAGTCGAAATACGTTTGTCGTATCTGAATACACAACACCTGCAGACCCATTCAAGCTTTGGTATAAACGATCGAAGTCTCCTCCCAATTCCGAATCAAAAACCGACAAGTTCCGAAGGTCATATCGCATACCGATCATACTTCTCCATCGATTCTTCTTCAACGAAACCAGGCTGTACACCCCGTTGTCCAATTGATTAAATGCTGGAATCAACTGATCCTCCCAAGCCGTTCCTAGTCGGTTCGTTTGAAAACCTCCCTGAACCCCGGAAACAATGCGCATGGAAGATTTCCCTAACTTCTTATTGACCGTCCATTTCAAATGGTACAAGCTGTTGTTCAATATCATGTTCAACGCTGCGACCGAAACTTTTTCTTCAAACTCTCTCAATTGATTGAACGTATGTCCAACAAGGAGCGAAACCTGTCCGTTCCCAGTAAGCCACTTGTTTTCAACTGAAAGCAGATGATTGCCATTCACCTGAACAGGCGTTATGGTAATAGGCAAAAGTCTTCCTCTACCCTGCTCATCTACCTGAAATTTTGATGGATCGATAATGGAATCATGTGTGTGCCCTGGAATTCCAATTCGATTCTCAGAAAACGCATAGCGCACATTTAATAACCACCTCTTTCGGTTGTATCCAAAGGCCATTTTTCCTCCCATCTCAGTAAAGCGAGAAAACAAAGCATAATTGCCTGAAGGAAGCTGGTAATCGGCATTGTTCGAATACAAACCTGCTGCCTGAAAGCGCCAGTTGTTCTTCGAAACCTGGTAAGAAGCGTTTGAGGTAACACCTTGATTAACTGTTTCGTAACGCGTTTCTACTCGTATTTTCTGATTCCCCTGTGCGGCATATGGTCGATCCACAAAATAAACCGTTCCTCCGAGTGCGTCAGCACCAAACATGAGTGACGAAGGTCCTTTGATGATTTCCACCGAACCAATTCCCAAAGATGTGAAGACATTACCGTGATCTCCAGACCATTGCTGATTTTCAATGCGGAGTCCGTTTAACAAAGTTACAACGCGCATACCCTGCATTCCTCGAATAACGGGCTTCGATATGCCTACACCCGTGCTCGATTGGTATACTCCCGGGATATTCGCCAGAGCATCGCCCATGGTTCCTGGAATAGCGTTAAGATCATCCAGTTTTCGCGTATCGATGTACGCGACATTATCATTTTGGATCGTACTAAGCGGACTGGAAACACTTACTTCTGGGAGTTTTAAGTGAGTTTCTGTCAACGCATAAATTGATTGTTCATCCGATTTTTTGACGTACAAATCCTTGAATCCCAGCGCACGGACGCGAATCACAGCAGAATCCGAAAACTCTCCGTGAATAACAAATGTTCCATCATCGCTTGTTCGTGCTCCCAATTCGAGTTCAACAAGATAAACGGATGCGTAAGGAATTGGTTCCTTCGTATTCTCGTTGATGACTTTCCCAGAAAATCCCTGAGCTAAAGCCATCGTTTTTCCCGCTAACAGGAAAAACAATAGTTTGAATTTCATAAACTTTTCACTTTCGTGTAAATACATAGAGTGGACTACCAGCTGGTAAACTGGTGACCAATTGAACCGTTAGGTCGGTCTTCAATTATTTAACACGTGAAAGGGGGGCCTCTATGATCGTAGAGGTTGAAAGAAGGTAAAGGAAGGCTTTCAGTTTGTTGGATTACTGGCTTCAATACCTGATTTGAAGAAAAGTTGTAAACTGGAAGTGATACGATTGTACCTGCTTCCATGTCTAATTCACATACCAAACAGTTATCATCATCCGTATCTGGACTCTCTGTTTCTGAATGATCGTGGTGGTCATGATCACAGTCGTGCACCCACGTTCTGGGCACTAACAACAAGGTCAGTGCGAACAATAAGGAATATGCGAGCAACTTCTTCACAGCGCAAATATAGGATAAAGTCTTGACTCACCCAACAAAGAGGTATTTCTTCACGCCTGTAATCCAAGGATATATCACTGAAAAAGACGACCATACACCTGCATGATCGCCCAATTCTGATGGCATTAAACCAAGAGTCTAATACGCGTAACCTTTAATTGAAGCTGCGAAGTCTCCAGCATAAATCGCTGTAAACCAGTAAAAACCGACGTGTACGTAGTGCAAGTTGGCAACGCTGTGCTGAAGTGATGTAGACATTCCAGAGTAACATGACCCGTCAAACAGAGTTACTCTTCCTCCATTAATGATTTCAAGAGATGAAATATTATCGTTTGCCTGGCTAAGCCATTGCTGCTGAAAATATGAGCTAAATGCTCTGCGAAGAAATGTATACTCTTCAACGTAATTTGCATGTTTGTAAAACTTAAAGATGGTGTTTGAAGAACCGCTTGTGTAATTCGTACACGGTTCGCGAAGATCAATAACAGCACCATCATCAATTTTGGCAAATTGATTCATCTCTTCATTCGAATTGAACAATCTGATATCAAATGTTTGTCCATCCTCACTTACTTCTTCAACCAAAAACGCCGCAGTCTCTGGTGAACCATTTCGTTCAATTAATTGCTTGTGTACTTCAGTGTCTCCTCCTGTTCGAACAATCTCATTAGCCTCATCAAGCGTATAAATAACCGTGTATTCCTCATCACCGTAGGCATAATTGTGAGTTACAGTTGTAAGTTCAGTAGAACTGACTTCTGTCACTTCAGTATTTGGGGTGATTTCTTGTTTTTTACAGCTAATAATAACCGTTGCTCCTACCAATAATAGGCCTAATGATTTAACTACTCTTTTCATTTGATGTTTTTTGTTGCCTACTCTTTAGAATGACTTTTCGGCTTTCGTCAGATACACGTTTATGTGCATTCGATAATTGGTTCTCCCCAGATGGGATTAGCTAACCGCGAAACGTAGCTTTTTTGAACAAAACTCATCTCGACAAACTATAACAAACTGATAATTAAACGACAGTGTGGAGAAAAAATAAACTCATTTTTGGTGATAAAGGAACCAATACAAACCTATCTCAGGTATGATTTGTAATTTCGCCGAGATAAATATCACTTAACTATGCTTCGATTCGCATTATTGTTTTTTGTTTGGGCCTCTTTTGGAGTGGGATATTCTCAGGGCAAACCTGCTTACACCCTCTACACTGGTAAAGGCAAAAAAGTATCCTTCAAGAAGATGGTAAAACAAGCTGAGAAGAGTAATGTCATCTTTTTCGGAGAGCTCCACAATAGCGCTATCGCCCATTGGTTGCAACTAGAACTAACAAAAGAGTTGGGAGAAAGCAACCAACTGGTCCTTGGCGCAGAAATGTTCGAGCGAGACAATCAAGATGAATTGAATAGATATTTGCGTGATGAAATAGATGCTAACGAGCTTGATTCCACCGCTCGTCTCTGGAGCAATTACGCCACAGATTATGCTCCGCTGGTTAATTATGCGAAGGAACATGGACTGAATTTTATCGCCACAAACATCCCAAGACGGTTCGCGAATATTGTCTACAAGAAAGACGTTCAGGGTTTGGATTCTTTATCTGAAGAAGAGCTTTCATGGATTGCTCCCCTACCATTTCCGTATGATAGTTTACTTCCGACTTATCAAAACATTCTGGAGATGATGGGTGAACACGGAACTCCACAACTGGTAAAAGCACAAGCCATAAAGGATGCCACGATGGGACATTCTATTGCTCCTCACCTATCGGACAGCACGATTTTCATTCATTACAACGGTGCATTCCATTCCAACTATTCTGAAGGCATTCTTTGGTACTTGAATCAGTATGCAGATTCTTTTACTCCTCTGACCATTTCGACTGTTACACAATCCCAGATTGGTAAATTACAAAAGGAACATTTGGGCAAAGCCAACTTTATTATTTGCGTTGACGAAGATGTTACTACAACCTACTAAAGAATTTTAGTGGGCCTCTTATCGGAATAACTATACCAGTCAACGATTTGTCTTAAACAACTTTGTATGAAAAAAAAATTAATGTACATTTAAATGAATATTATGAGATTCATACGTATGAAAAAACTACTACTAGTACTACTAATTACTCCCGTATTCCATACTTTCTCGCAACTAACTTATGTCCCGGATGACAATTTCGAGGCTTGGCTTGAAGTAAATGGATTTGGCAATGGAGTTCCAAATGACGATTCAGTTTCCACGGCAAGTGTAAGCGGTTTACCCGATTTGATTCCTGGACCTCAGGGTATTGCGGACCTCACGGGAATCGAAGATTTTACTTCCATTTCTTTACTTATTCTGGATGGTAACCCGGTAACCTCGGCAAACTTCTCTCAAAATACCTTGTTGGATTATATATCGATGACGAGCTGCGCATTGACTTCCATCAACGTAACTCAGTGTGCTGCTCTGGAAACATTGCTTTGTGCTAACAATAACCTCACCTCCTTGAATGTGAGTAATTGCCCACTGCTCGAAGTGCTGACCTGTACGAATAACGATCTGACTTCTGTTGATGTTACTCAAAATCTCGCCTTGCGTGAGCTAATAGTCACACTCAACCCATTGACAACTCTGAACGTGACACAAAACACGGCGCTTGAGTATCTCGGTTGTGTTCAAAATGGATTGTCATCACTTGATGTAACTCAGAATACAGGAATTACTACGTTGGACTGCCGAAATAATTCATTAACAACCTTGGATGTATCACAAAACACGGCTTTAGAAGTGTTCTTCTGCCGTTCCAATCAACTGTCGGCATTGGATGTTTCTAACAGTCCAAACTTGTACAATTTGAATTGCTCTGTGAACGACCTAAGGTGTTTGCATGCCGCCAACACGAATGATTTCGCAAATCCACTTGCTCCTGGAAGTTACCTCTTCGTGACCTTTGGAAACGTAAATCTACCGTGCGCAGAAGTCAGTTTCCCGACCATTGCATCATCAAGCTATATAGTAGATGCAGGAACTAGTTTCAGTTCAAGCTGTGTTCCAAATACCCCGAGCAACGCAGTTGTTCAAAACGGAACAGTACTGGCGGCAAGTATTGGAAATGCCTTATATCAATGGCTTGATTGTGATAATGGAAATAGTCCTATTGCGGGTGCAACGGATCAGTTTTTCACCCCGTCTGTTACAGGAAATTACGCTGTTGAGATCACCGTTGAAGATTTATGTGGTGCTTCAAGCTCAAGTGTGTCTGACTGTTTTCTCGTGGACTACACAAGTATTGATGAGTTATTGAATTCAGAAAAAGAACTCATTAAAATTGTCGATTTAACTGGGCGAGAAACGGAATTCAAGCCCAATACTCCTCTGATTTTCATGTACAGTGATGGAAGCGTAGAACGAGTGATGGAGATTCTGTATTAGTTCTCCACCATTTCGAACAACAACTTCACATTTGGGTCATACTTGAAGCCTGAAATTTTCTTGTTTGATTTCAGTTTGAATCGTTCATTCTTCTTGGTGACAGAAAAAACATTCAATTCTGACGAGCCATCTTCGTACACGATTTCTACCTCCAGGTCGAACTCGAATATGTGCGTTTGCTGCTTCTGCTCTATTTCCAGGAAATTCTTGCCGCATTTGCGGCCATCGTTTATCAACAGAACGGGATGCAGGGCCTCACGCAACCACTGAGTGAAGAAACGATTTAACTTCTTTCCAGATGTCGTTTCCATGACTTTCTGAAAATCCGCAGTCGCGGCGTTGGAGTATTTGTAGGTTTGATAGTATGTTCTGATTCCATTCCAAAATGCCGAATCGCCAACCTCAGTTCGCAGCATATGTAGAATCCATGCCCCTTTTTGATATGAATTAGGGTTCAGTAGCTTCATCAAAGATTGATAGGTGGTATCTACAACCGGGTGATCATATTGCTTAGAGAATCGAATCACACGATTTCGCTCAGTGATGAGACGTTCATTCATCGCTTCAGTTCCGTATTTATTTTCCCAATACAAATCGGTGAAATACGTTGCAAAACCTTCACTTAACCATACGTGCCGCCAGTCCGATTCACTTGCCGAATTTCCAAACCACTGATGGGCAACTTCGTGTGCAATTAAGGCCTCCATGGTCCCCTCCCCCGTTACAGCGTTTTCATCGTAGAAGATGTTACCCGCATTTTCCATTCCTCCAAATTGCGTGGTGGACTGAACATGGTCCAACTTTTCAAATGGATAACCGGCAATACTTTTGACGAAATAGTTTGCCACATCAGCAGCTACTGCCATATCCTTGAAACCGTTTTCTTGGTCATCTTTATAGACCCAAGCAGTCATTGGGAATACCTCTGAATGGTTGTGAGGAATACGTTGTGTATCAAACTCCGCAATTCCTACGACCATTACTTTAGTGGGAAGTTCAATCTTTGAGAAGTAATGATCGAAACTCTTCGTTTCTCCGTGACTTTGATTCATCAACTCTCCTGTAGCAACGACGCTGTATTTCTTCGGGTAAGTGACCAAAAACTCCACTTTTGCTTTATCAGAGGGGTGGTCGATACATGCGAACCAGTGATGCGCACGGTTCGGCCAATTATCTCCAAAGAAGGTTCGCTTGTCAAATTTGTTCTTTCCAATAATCAAACCTGTCTCGGGAATTCCAGAGAAATCTACTTCAATCTTAAACGGCAAATTTTTTGGGATTGCTGTTGTAGAAATCCACAACTTATCCTCTTCATGTCTGAAGGAAAAAGGTGTTTCTTGCTCCACCGGAACCAAAAGTGCTACTTTCTGAATGACCATTCCTTTTCCTCCGCTGAGCGAGTGAAGATCAAGGTAAAATGAATCTACTTTCTTCAAAAGGCTCAAAAAAACGAGTTCATTCACCTCGATCGTATCATGTTCTTCAAAAACTTCAAGGTCGATTCTGTAGGATAGAATGTCGAGTGACGTTAGTTGGTCCTGCGATCTGGAAAATAAAGCCGTGAGCGCGAAGGTTAAGATGAGGATGTGCTTCATGGGTTAAAAGTACGAGTTAAAGTAGAAACACGTACCTTGGATGGTGTTATCTTAATTTCTATTTAGGCGCCTTTTTCGAAACATTAATTTCAATTTTACAAGAACGATGATCAACACATTAAATAGAGAAAGAATAATAAACTCGATCAATACGAATGAAGGAATACAATTGAACGAAAATGGGCTATCTCAATTTTTGAGATAGCCCTTCTTTGTCCGCTTAATTTATCCCTATCTTCACCCCCATGAACCCACTCCCAAACCTCATCGAAGCCGAAAAAAAAGCGGCGCAACTCTTCGAAGAAATCGAACGTAGACGAATCGTTTCTGCTGGAAAAACGGAAAAGGAACTCAACACAGAAGTACTAGAGATGGCTTTCGAGCTATTCGGTATTCGCAAATATTGGCACAAACGCATTGTTCGTTCTGGTAAAAACACACTGCAACCTTATCATGGAAACCCACCAAATTTGACGATTCAAGAAGACGATATTCTCTTCTTCGATTTTGGGCCTGTATTTGATGAGTGGGAAGCGGATTTCGGAAGAACCTACGTTGTAGGAAAGGATGAACAAAAGCTGAAACTAATGCAGGATGTGGAATCAGCCTGGCACGAAGGAAAAGATTACTTTTTGACAAACAGGGAAACAATCACTGGATCTGAATTTTACGAATACTCGAAAAAGCTCGCAGCAAAATATGGGTGGGAATATGGTAATGAGCATTGTGGCCACCTAATCGGGAACTTTCCCCACGAAAAGATTGAAGGCGAGAAAGTCGTGAATTACATTCATCCTGATAATCACCTACCGATGAACACTGACGACAGCCGTGGAAACCGTCGGGAATGGATTTACGAGATCCATTTTGTGAATAACGAATTGGAAATTGGTGGCTTTTTTGAACAGTTGATGTTTTAACGCTCAATTGGATGGAGAGAGAATGATGGTAAACTCGACGCTTTACGAATTCGATGCGTATACCTTATCAACCCCTGTCCCTGGTCTAGTTCTATCTTCTTCGTGCGATAGGTTCCGAGACCACTTTTAAAGTAAGCATCTGCCGCAAAACCGTGGTAAACGTATACGTCTGGTTCCTGCTTTATTCGCTCCTCAAATGCATTGAGTTGATTTCGATTCACACTGTACTCTACGAGAAAAATTGTTTCGCGATCTTGTAAGATCGTCTTGGATACAATCAATTTGGCCTTGTGATTCCTGTGGTAAAATTCTATTCCTTTTTCATCAGACGTAGAACCCTTTAGTTGAACGAAGCCTTCGTTTGCTAATTGCTGAAAAGTGTCACTTTCATCCCAATTTGTTTCCAGTTCTTCAATGAATGAAATATCCAACACTTCACTTGCCTGAAAAGGATTTCCATAATTTATGGTTGAAATGAGCGCTCCATCCTCATTAAACTCTTGCCAAATATCCGAAGGTTGTTCAGAACCTAAATAGGTCATGCTGTACGCCCTTTTTCTTTTGACCGAACCGTTTTCGTAGTACTCTGTAATGTGTTTTTCTTGGACAGATTCGTGACATCCAACCGCCTCTCCTGGCATACGGTTTCTATGATAAACCTCTCTGATTAATCCCCCGTTATTGCTGAAATAGCGAGAAGTATCCACAGATACTGAACATGACTGAAACTCTCCTTGGTGTTCGACGCTGTAGACTTCTCCGTTCGGATAAAGTGTGATAATCGTTTGATAATCGTCTTCGTTCCGTTGATAGATACTGTCGTTCAGTGCGCTGTACTCCAAACCTTCAAAATAAATTACGTTTTTCTCGTTAACTATTTCACTCGACGGCAATGATGTATTCTTTGCTTCTTCGGCGCAACTAACAACAGCAATTATTCCCAGTAGAAACCAATATTTCATATGACCAAGGTACAGATTTCTTTGAGCTCTATTTCATTCTGTTTTCACAACCTATTATTCTTGCGCCTTGCTTGACTTATCATTGATAATTGAATAAAAGTCTTAATTTCGAAACACATCATTGATAACAACAACATGAAAAATCTTCGTTTTCTTTCCGTTTTACTTTTAACACTAACGATTGCCGTAAGCTGTGAAGAAGCTGTTGAAGAAACATTCGATGAACTAAAAGGTGGGATCTCAGAGGAGCTATCAGATACAGAAGCTCCTACGACCGAATCTGATACTGAACAGAAGGAAGCTCCCCAAACCGTCGAAGAACGGATTCAAGAAATCAAAGAACTTTACGCCAAAATTCAAAACTCTCCCAACCAGAATAAAGACTGCACTTCTAAATCAAAGACGACCATTAATTACGATGTTATAAAAGAAGGTTACCCATTCGAAAATGATGCGAAGAAATGCAACCTAGAGGACGGGTTAATGTACAAACAAGTGACGCTTCGTGGTTATGAATGGGGAGAAACTGCGAATCTCTATTACAAAGATGGACAACGGTTCTTTGTGTTTGTAACTGGCGGAGCTGAAGCATATGGGTATGAATACCGTATTTATTACAACAAAAACAATGAAGTAATTAGAATTCTTCTCGCTGAAAACGACTATGATGGACAAGAAGTTTCTGCTCCCTTTATCCTAAAAGATGAAAACAGAAGAGAAGAAATTTTGAATGGAGTCGATATTGCCATGAAAGAAATAGCAACCATTCTGGACGAGAAATAGCAGAAAGTATTTAAGTTTTCCAATAGCGTTTAATACATTTAGATTCAACGAACACATCCTTATTATGAATCCCTTTCATTATGCATTTAAAGTGAAAGACATTGAGTCCACACGTACGTTTTATGTGAATGTTTTGGGCTGTGACGAAGGTCGTTCCACTGAAAACTGGATCGATTTCAACTTCTTCGGAAATCAACTTTCGGCACATGTCAGTGAGAATATTCCAGAACCCGATTACTGCGGAAAAGTAGATGGAATAAGTGTACCCATTCCACATTTCGGATGCTTGTTAAGCGAATCTCAGTTCGATACAATTCAAAAACGGCTGGAAAACGCGAAGATCAAATTCGTAGTGAAGCCCTATACCCGATACGAAGGACAAACTGGAGAACAGCAAACCATGTTCGTATTCGACTTTAGTGGAAACCCGCTTGAATTCAAATCATTTTCCAATCAGGAAGAGATCTTCTCCTAGCTAACGTTTACTCAACTACAAGTTCGATTACTGTTCCTTCAATGTTCAGGAAGTACACTCCTTCCGAAAGACCTGAGAGAGGTATTGTGTTCGATGACTCGCTAATCTTTCCATCCAAAACACGCTTTCCTAGAACAGAAATCAATTCAAATTTCGACTCATGATTCAGTCCGTCAATACGTACCTGAGCATGCGCAGGATTTGGGTAAACGGTCAAATTCGGTGTATTCGCTTCTTCGACTCCAGTTGTAGCACATCCTATTTTTCCATTGATGTCATATTGCGAAACGAACTTCCAGATTTCCACTGATGCGTCAATGTCGTAATTCGTTCCTGCCAATGGAAAGGGAGCCCCTGGCCAAGTATGAGAACCATTAGCTACTTTGTAGTGAATCACCTCAGAACAGTTATCTCCATTCGAATACGTAAACTTCTCGACCGTTGTGCCGTCATTCGTAGAAATATCCGGAACATTCTCCGTTGTTGGCACAGGATCGCAATTATTGAAGTTTGACCAAAAATCCACGACAGTTTGTACGGGCTCGGAAAAAGCTGACCCAGTATAAACCACTGTTGCATCTGTCGTTCCATGAATTTGCATCACTGGAACCGGATGAGTAGAATTACAACTAGTTGGAGATCCTAACGTCATCGAACCTGTTACCGAACCAATTGCCGCAATGTAATCACTCAGTTCGCAGGCTAGTTTGAAGCTCATAAACCCTCCATTCGACATTCCTGTGGAATAGACACGTGTTTCATCAATGTTGTAGGTGTTCCCAAGAGATTCTATCATTGCACGGGTGAAATCAACATCGTCGACGGTGCTTCCTCCCCACCCAACATTAAAATGGGTAGTTCCTGTGTTGTCCTCTGTTCCTTCGGGATGTACGATGATGAATCCTGCTGTGTCCGCAATTGGACGAAAATCTCCGTAAAACATTTGCTGACCGGCATTACTCGTATATCCATGGAAGTTGAACAATAGCGGAACAGCTTCATTTCCTGAATAGTTCGCTGGGAGATACAAAATGAACTCTCTATTGATCCCGCCATGCATAATGGAAGAATTAATGGTTTGTTGTCCGAATGAATTCAGAGAAAGTAACATCAGGAAAGCACTAAAAAGGAACGACTTACGGTACATAGAATGAGATTGATTGTTTCAAAGATACGGGTTTTGTTGAGATAGTTGGGGTGATATAGTTCGAGGTTCGAGAGCCTCACCCCTCCATGTTTTATGTAAACGATATTAGAGGAGGCTAGGCGCTCCTTTGGTTTTCTGTTAGAGTAAAAAGAGAATCTGGGGATGAAATTGGAGCAACTGTAAATAAGAGATGAGGGTGAAAATGAGGGTGAGGGTGAGGGTGAGAGTGAGAGTGAGGGATTAAGAGGGGTGAGGCTCTCGAACCCCGCATTTAAATTAATTTTTATACTTTTGAACAATTCAATGAAAAGTTCAAAAAGCATATCGGGATTAAAAGTTGATATTCTGGATAAATCGAAAGACCTCTTTCAGCGTTTCGGATATCACAAAACGACGTTAACAGATATCGCCAAGTCGGTTGGAAAGGTCAAAACTGCCGTTTATTATTACTTCAGCGGTAAGGAGGAGATTTTCGCGCAGCTCGTTGAAAAAGAAGCTGATTCATTTTTCACCAAACTTCAAAACGAAGTAGAAAAGGCAGAATCGCCTATTGATCAACTTGAAAAATACGTTGACACGCGCATAGAATTGATGCAAAAACTATCATCACGCTACAGCTTTTTGAAACAAGAGTTTTTCGAATTGATGCCACTTGTCGAGGAAAATCGCGCCGAAGCTCACCAGAAAGAAATTGCCTTCATCGAGTCCATTATCGCCGAAGGCATCTCTCAAAACCTAATTTCCAGCGACGTCACCAAAGGCAGTCTTGAAAGGAATTCAAGATTCACCGCGGAAATGCTGGTGAACTCTCTCAAAGGACTCGAAATTCAGATGTACGTAACTGACAAACTACTCATAGATACCAAAAACATGGCTTCATTTCGATCCTACATTTTGTACGGAGCCATCACCAAAAACTAATCCGCCTTATGAAAAAACTATTACTTGCGCTTACTGTCTTTTGTTCCTTTACAACTTGGGCACAGACGTATGAAATCGGTCATACAACAATCACTTTTAACGACCCAGCCAGAACTGGAGGTTTCGGATCTGGAGGAGGTCCAGGTCGTCAGATTCAATCAGAAGTATATTACCCTGCTGATGTTGCTGGAACAGACGTTGCCGCAGCCATGGGAGAGCACCCTGTCATTGTGTTCGGACACGGATTCGTCATGGCATGGGATGCATACGCGAATATTTGGGAAGAATTGGTTCCGCAGGGATACATTATGGTTTTTCCAAGAACCGAAGGGAATTTCAGTCCAAGTCATGATGACTTCGGAATGGACCTAGCACTGCTCGTTACGAAAATACAAGAATTGAATACCACGGGTGGATCCATTCTCGAGAATCACGTTGCAGCAAAATCGGCTATCATGGGACATTCAATGGGAGGAGGATCTTCATTTCTTGCCGCAGCTTCCAACACGAGCATCGAAACCGTAATTGGATTGGCACCAGCAGAAACCAACTCTTCAGCTATCTCAGCAGCCGCTCAAGTAACTGTTCCCGCATTGGTTTTTTCTGGAAGCGGAGATGCCGTTACGCCAGCTACCGATCACCACTTGCCAATTTACAACGCGACAGCTTCCAGCTGTAAAAACTACGTGGATATAACAGGAGGAGCGCACTGCTACTATGCAAACTCGAATTTCAATTGCGATTTCGGTGAAGGTACCTCAGGGGGAAATATTACGATTACGCGCTCAGAACAACATCAAATTCTGTTTGATATTGTGACGCCCTGGTTGGATTACAAATTGAAAGGAGATTGTTCGGCAAATGTTGTTTTCAATGACCTCCTAGCGAACGACCCACGTATCGTTGCTACGCAAAATTGTACATTCACTCCATTTGTCACGACAGTCTCAAGCAATGGGGTGACCCTCACTGCAGACAATACAACAGCTTCCTATCAATGGTTGGACTGCAACAATAACTTTAGCCCATTGCCCGGAGAAACCAATATTTCGCTCACGCCTTCTCCAGGAAACTACGCTGTTGAGCTTACAGAAAATGGTTGTATCGATACCTCAAGTTGCTTTGTTATCGGAACCAACAACATACATCAGCTAGAAAACGAGGTGCGTGTTTATCCCAATCCATCCCATGGAAGTTTGAATATCGACGTTTCTTCTCCCATGCGATTAACACTGATTGACCTAAAAGGTTCAGCTGTCTTTGATAAAAAATTGCTTGTGGGTAATCATGTGTTGGATGATTTGGAACAAGGAGTTTATCTCTATGTATTAGCAGATGAAACGGGGTCGATGACCGAGAAACTGATTGTTTTATAAAATTGGGCTTCGGCTTCGCTCAGCCCGCTAGTTATTCTCTTACAGAATCCAGGGGGGCTGAGCGGAGCCGAAGCCCTTCTATACTACTCTAAGTGAATTTCACACTTTGAGTACTTTCACCAACCACAGGCTTCTCAACCTCTGGTGAGGATTCGCGCTTTTCCTCTCTCTTCATTTCCATCTCATTCATGCGCGCATCCATCTTTTGGTGCATTTCTTCAGAACGTTTTTCGAAATCAGTCATACGCTGTTCCATCGCTTTCATCTTTTCATCCATTGAAGCAGAAAACTCTTTGCGCTTTTGTTCGAAACGAGCGCTCATCTCTTCCATTCTCTGATCCATTTGATCCGATTTCTGAACCATCTCTTGCTTCAGTTTCTCGAAATCAAAATCTTTAATCGGAACTCCATTTTCAGTGGCACTTTGACGCTGCTCAACCAATTCGCCATTTTCATAACGCTCGTACATTTCAACATCTCTTGACGTGGATTGCGCCTGTGCACATCCGAATACTCCAAAACATATAATTGCTGCTAACTGTTTCATAGTTCCGTGTTTTTATGATTCTACTCTATAACTCTCTTTGTTGAGTAGGTTACGAAGATCGTGCCAGTTCTGGAATTTATTGAAGTTGAACGATCATGCAACTAGCCTAAATATTAGGTTAAATTTTAACCATTATTCGATTAAAAAATAATCAAATGTTCGTTTTAATTGAGATATTTACACTATGAGTCAAGACAATAAACCAGAATTCTCTGGCAGGGGATCAGGATACAACCCCACCAATAGATTTGAAAAACATGCTTATTCTGATGATGACCCAGATGGCGCACAAGTTCCTCATGATGAGACAGCAAAAACCAAATACGTCGACATCTTTCCTAAGTCGATTGTCAACAAAGTGACTAGCCCTGATGTCGGGATGGATTACTCATTGAACCCCTATCAAGGATGTGAACATGCGTGCACGTATTGTTACGCTCCGCCTACGCATGAATATTGGGGTATGAG